>JAFGRZ010000156.1 GCA_016934895.1 Candidatus Aminicenantota bacterium | reverse complement strand
CCCTGGCCGGACATTCCGACAAAGTGCTCGGTCGAGATGTTGGCGGCGATGAGCGAAAATCCGATGAGCGGCCAGAGGAGCGAGCGGCCCGCCAGGAAGAAATCCTCGCCCGTCCTCTCCCGGCGGCTCTTGTACATGCTCACCGACACGACAACCGCGAAGAAGAGGATGAAGATGGTCAGGTCAAGCCAGTGCAGGTTCATGGGAAACTCCTCGTTCCCCTATTATATTCAGGGCCTGATCGATAACAAGATCTTGACGACGGCCCGTTCATCCATCGGCAGGAACCGGCTCATCGGGTCCCAGCGTCTCTCCCAGTTCTTATTGTAAACAAGATAGATCTCATTTCCCGGTGATACCTGCCAGCGGATACGGGCGCTCCAGCCCAGCCGCTTGGAAATGTCGTCGTACTGGATATAATTCATCAGCCCCAGGTCGGGCGAGACAAAGAAGTCGGCCTTGACCTGGTAAACGTTCTCGCTGAAGCGGCCTTCCGGGAGCCGGCCCCGGACCAGGTTGGTGTCCAGTTCGAGGTTCAGGTAGCCCTTGTATTTCAGCTCCAGCCCGATGCTCACGTCGTCGTAATGACCCGAGTAAAACTCGCCGAAATTGTAGTTCAGATCAACCGTGGCCGACCGGTAGGTGGCGGTGTTGAGGTTGAGGCGATAGCTTGTGAAGTCATAGGAGCCGGCGGCCAGGACGACACCCTCGGCGATCTCGAAGTCATAGGGCAGGACATCGCGGTTGGAGACGATCTCGAATCCGAATTGCTCGCCGCTCTCCGTGTTCAGGCTGAGAGGCGCGAACTGCAGACGGCGTGTCTCCAGGTTCCCCGCGAGGTCCCAGTAGTAATCGCCGCTGACCTGGAAGAAGAACTGGCGGACGATCCGTCCGAGAAGACCGTTTCCCGGCCGCGGCTGAAAAGAGATCCGGCTGTAAGCCGTCTGGATGCCCCGCCTCATCATATAGCCCATTCCCGGATTCAAGGATTCTCCGTAATAGGCGTAAGTGTTCTGGATGTTCCAAAGGTCATTCGGATAATCGGCCCGCAGGCCGAAGCCGTGGTGACGCCCTTCTTCCGTCTCGTTCCAATTGTAAGCCGCCCAGGCGGACAGCATGATGTTTTTGTTCCCCAGGAATTTCGAGGAGGAATACTGGAAATCCGCGCCGGCCAGGGAGTTTTTCTCGCCGGTCGGGCTTCCGTTGGTGAAGATCCAGCCGATCTTGCTCTCGGCGAAGATGTCCTGGGTCATCCGGGCGGCGAAAAAATTCGTGCCCGGGAGCTCACCGTATTTCTTGGTTTGGACATCGAATACGGACAGGTTCGTTCTCCCGATTTTTCCGTAGAGCTTGGTTCCGAAAAGTACGGGGATCTGCTCGCCTTGGTAAAGTCCGATCGTCCGGCTGAAGAACGGCCGGAAGCTGATGCTCGAGCTGAAGTTGAAGGTCTCCGACCCCTCCAGGAAGAACATCCGCTTTTCCGGAAAAAACAGCGGGAACCGGGTCAGGTTGATCCGCCGTTCATCGACTTCCGTCTCGGCGAAGTCCATGTTGTAGCTGACCACTCCGACCAGGTTGGGAGTGAAGTTCTTGTAAAGATCGAAGCCGCCGTTGGCGTCCACATCGGCGCCGCCCGGCTGGGAGTGGTCCTTGAGACTGTCGACCAGACCGAAGGGCCGGAACGTGATCCCCAGGCCCTGCTTGATCCCCTCGATCCCGGCAAGACCGGCGGCTTCCATCGGGTTGTTGAAGTTGCTGTCCAGGTTGGTCCCCGACAACCGGATGGTTTCCTGCTTGCGGGCGATGATCCGCTCGACATTGACCCCCCAAACGGTCAGCCCGGGCTTGAAGGAGATGGTCTTGAACGGCACCCTGATCTCGACGCTCCAGCCGTTCTCAAGGATCCGGCTTTTCGCTTCCCAGATGCCGTCCCAGTTGAGGCTGGCCTCCCCGCCCGAGATCAACCCCTCGCCGCGTGCGCCGCGGGGATTGACGGAAAAGATGTACGCGGTCCGTTTATCCTGGAAAGGGTCGATCAGGAGGCGGACGATATCGTTGCTCTGGCTCTGGGGACGGTGCCAGCCTCCCATGCCCCGAAAATCGGAGGATCCGCTGTCATGGGCCAGGGTGTTGGCGGCGATGCGGGCCGGCTCGCTGTCATAACAGAAGACGGCGACATAGAGGTTCGATTCATCGAAAAGGATTCTCAGCTCGGTCTTTTCCGTTGGCGTCCCGTCGGGCTCGGGCACGGCCATCCGGAAGTCCGTGAAAGCCTTGGCCGACTGCCAGACCGGATCCGACAGGTAGCCGTCGATATGCGGGCCCTTGTCGACGCGGACGGCTTTGACCTCGGTGCCGAGAAGAGGGATGGAAAGGATGATTGTTGTTGTCAGAACGACTGTTGAAAGTTTCTTCATGATCATCCGGAATGACGCTGGGATTTGTCGTCTCCTCATCAGACCTCACTGTCTCTTTTCTATGACCGCCGGGTGAGCTCTTTTCCATCCGCGCGTGAGCGGTTCTCGACCGCCGGCATACACTTTTTTAGACGGAAAACCGGTGCCAATCTTCCCGATTTTT
>JAFGRZ010000155.1 GCA_016934895.1 Candidatus Aminicenantota bacterium | reverse complement strand
CTCGCCGGACATCTTCCGAAATGGCCATCATTCCCTGCGACTTGGTGTTGACCCAGATGTTCAGTTTGGACTTTTTGTTTTCCTTGCGGATGGAGGCGGAGCCCATCCGGTAAGAGATCGTGGAAACGGCGGTCAGGGGGATGCGCTTGGATACCGTCGGCAGGCTGAGATTGCGAAGGTCCTCTTCGCTGAATCCTTGTTCTCCCTGGATCTTGAGGATAATGTCGATCTCCCGGTTTTCCGTCTTGAATTTCCCGATGGCCCGGTCGGAGAGAGAGGACGAGATGGTCTGGGCCACCATCCGGCTGCTGACGCCGGATGTCTCAGCCCTTTCCCTGTCCACCTGGACGGTGAGCTGGGTATCCCCGCCCTCCAGATCGCTGGTCACGTCCTCGACACTCTCCAAAGTGCGGAGCTTGGCGATGACGGTCGGAGCCAACTCGGTCAGCCGGGTGTAATCCAGGCCGATGAGCTCAACTCCGATCCCCATGAAATGTCCGCCCCGGCCGAACCGCTGTCCATATTCATAGGTGATCCCCGCTTTTCGGGGAAGGAGGATTTTAAGATCTTCTTTGATCTCCGTGACCGACGGGCCTTCTTCCTTCAGGTTCAGTTCGAGCGACCCCCGGTAAAGGCCCTGCCGCAGGCTGCGGGTTCCGAACTCGGTCGTCAGATGATCGATCGCCAATTCGTCCTTCCGGGAGAGGAGGATCTCCTCGAACTGCTTGAACAGGGATTTCATCTCTTCCATGGTGGTGCTGCGCGGCATCAGGACCGAGATATCGATCTCGCGCTCATCGCTGCCGGGCATGAACTCCCGCTCAATGTTCTTCAACATCATGAAGGAGATGAAAAAGAGAATCACCGCCAGGCCGGCAACCGTCAGCTTGGTCCTCCAATTCTTGATCGTGAGACGGATCGTCCGTTCGTATATATCCGTCAGCTTGACCAACCAGCGGGCCTTTCCCCGGGCTTTCCCTTTGAGCAGCCGGCTGGCTCCGAGAGGGATAAAGGACAGGGCCGTGATGAACGAGGCGATGAGAGCCAGGGAGATGGTGAGCGCAAAATCTTTCATGAAACGGCCGAATCCCGACGACGACATGAAGCCGAGAGAGACGAAGACCACCAGTGTCGTCAGGGTGGAGGCCGTCACGGCCAGGGCGACCTCGCTCGCCCCGCGCAGAGAGGCCGTCACCGAGTCGAGCTTTTTCTCCTGACGCAGGCGGAAGATGTTCTCCAGCACGACGACGGAGTTATCGACCAGCATCCCGATCGACATCATCAGGCCGCTCAGGGAGATGATGTTGATGGTGATGTCGGCTCGGAAGAGAGCCCGGTAAAGGTACATGAAGCTGAAGGTGAAGACCATGGCCATGGGGATGGCGATGGCGATGATGACCGTCGACCGGAATTTCCTCAGGAAAAACAACAGCACGACCACGGCCAGGAGCCCGCCGACCACTCCGGAGATGCTCAAATCGCGCAGGCTTTCCAGGATGTCCTCGGACTGGTCGCGGAAATAAATGACCCTCATGTCCTTGAGGGCGGGCTCGGTGGCTTTGATCCGGGCCATCGTCGCTTTGACGGATTGGCAGACGTCCACGATATTGGCGTTGGAGGCCCTAAAGATCTCGAAACGGACCATCTCATTTCCGTCGAGGCGGTCATACTCTTCCTTGACCGGATAGTCGTAGGTCACCCGGGCGACGTCGGCGATGGTCAAGCCCTTGTCGCTCAGCGGGAGGCTCTTGACGTCCTCCAGGATCTTCAGCTCTCCCGGGATGCGGGCGGCGTAGCGCCTCTCCTCGTCTTCCACGTAGCCGGCGGAGATGTTGACGTTGTTGTCGCGGATGGTGTCGATCAGGTCGCTGATGCGGATCGAGGAAGAGTAGAAAACCTCCGGCTTGAGATGGATGTTGAGGACCTTGTTGCGGATCCCCCGGATATCCACGCTGGCGACGCCGCCGATCCGCTCGAGCTGCTGGGTGAGGTAATTTTCCGACCAGAAATAGAGGTTGTCCAGATCTCCCGGAAGGGACAGGCTGAAATTGATGACCGGCCGGTCGTTCATGGAGCGGCGGCGGATGTTGATGTTCTCAAGGTCGTCGGGAAGCTGATCGCGGACAAGGTCGAGTTTGTCACGTATCTGCATGGTCGCCAGGTCCATGTTTGTCCCGCCGTGGAACTCCAGGTGGATCCAGCTCCCGGACGCCGAGGAGGTGGAGCTCAGGTTCTCCAGGTTGTTGATCGTGGCCAGAGCGTCCTCGACGGGCCGGGTGATGGTCCGGTCCACTTCCTCCGGCGAAGAGGACGGATAGGGGATCTGGACCATCAGTCCGGGAAACGACGTGTCGGGCATCATCTCGAGGGGAAGCTTGAGGATGGAGATCACCCCGATGGTCAGGAAGATCAGCATCGCGACGATGACCGAGACGGGCTTGCGGATGGCGAACTCCGGAAGGTTCACGGTTTCCTCGGCTTCGCCTTGTCAAGGGTGAGAGTCATCTTGAGACCCTTGAGGATGGCCATCAGCCGGCTCTCCTGTTCAGCGGGCTCCCGGACCACCCAGTCGTAGACGAGGGGGATGAAGATCAACGTGAGGAAGGTTCCGAAGATCAGCCCGCCGATCAAGGTCAACGCCAGGGGGATGCGGATTTCGAATCCCTCGTTGAAGTCCAGGGCCATGGGCATCAACCCCAGGACCGTGGTGATCGTGGTCATGAGGATCGGCCGCCAGCGCACCCGGGCCGCCATCCGGATGGCCTCCCTCTTGGGCATGCCCTGCCTCTGAAGCCGGCCGATATAGTCCACCAGCACGATGGCATTGTTGACGATGATGCCCGAAAGGATGATCAGCCCGATGAGCACGATCACGTTGACGGACATGCCGCTGGCCAGTCCGATGATCACGACACCGATGATCCCCAAGGGGATGGTGAACATGATGATGAACGGTTTCTTGAAGGATTCGAACTGGGAGGCCATGACGAGATAGACAAGGAACACGGCCAGGAAAATAGCGAAGATCATCGAGGAGAAGGCCACATCCTGCTCCATGCTTTGGCCCGCCAGGTAGACGGAGATGTCCGGCGAACGCGGGAGTGTCCCGACCGCCGCCATCACCTTCGCCTTGGCGTCGTCGAGGGAGATGCCGGAGATATTCCCGGTGATGACCGCCGATTTCTGCTGGCTGATCCGCCGGATCTCCGCGGGCCCCTCCTTGATGTGGATATCGGCCAGCGCCTGCAGCGGCACCATCACATCCAGACCGTTCTGGATCTGGATCCGGCTGATCTTTTCCACCCGGTCCCGGTCGTCCTCGGAGAGCCGAACCCGGATATCCACCTCCCGGTCGGATTCAATGAACCGCGTAGCCACGTTTCCTTCGATCTTGTTCCGAATCTGCGAGCCCACGGAGTTGATGGTCATGTCCTGGCTGGCCAGAACGGCCCGGTCGAAAATGATCTGGATCTCCGGGTAGCCCTCCTCCATGCTCGATTTGAGGTCGATGAGCCCCGGAATGCCCCGCATTTTGGCCAGAAGATCGTCCGAGATTTCTTTGATCTTGTCGAGGTCGTTCCCGGACACGACCACTTCCAGGGGGGCCTTGAAAGAGAACAGGCGGGGTTTGTAGACCTTGACCTCGGTCGTCGGGAAACGTTCCAGGTCCGCCCTGACCCGGTCCATGATCCGGTCCTCCCTCCTCCCCAGGATGCCCGGTTTCAGGCGGATGGTGAATTCGGAAAGATTCTCCCGTTCTTCCTGGAAGGAAATCCCGCCCCGGGACCCTTTCCCGATGAGCTCGTAGATGCTGTCGATTTCATCGGTGTCTCGCAACGCGCCCGAGATATCCGAGACGATGGCCGCGTTTTCCTTGAGGGAAGTTCCCGGCTGGAACTCGACGTTGATGATAAACTCTCCTTGGGAGATGACGGGGATCAGCTCCTGGCCCATGAACCGGATCGCGAAAATGGAGGCGATGAACGCCAGGAAGACTCCGATGAAAATGAACCGGCGGCGAGCGAAGGAGAGCGTCTGTGCTCTCTGGTAGGAATGAAAGATTCTGTCATAAAGCTTGTCCACGGGTCGGAGGATGAACCGGAGGGCTTTGCCGACCCGCTCCTTGGAATTCTCCCGGCGGAGCGTCACATTGAGCATCGGCACCAGGGTCAGGGAGACGACGAGCGAAGCCAGCAGTGAATAAGTGACGGTGAGCGCCATGTCCTTGAACAGCTGACCGGCGATCCCTTCGACGAAAACGATCGGGAAAAAGACGGCCACGGTGGTGAAAGTGGAAGCGGTCACGGCCCCGGCGACCTCCGTCGTCCCTTGGAGGGCGGAGTCGTAAGGAGTCGTTCCCTGTTCCCGGTATCGCTGGATCGCCTCCAGGACGACAATCGAGTTGTCGACCAGCATGCCGATGCCGAGGGCCAATCCTCCGAGCGAAATGATATTCAGGGTGATATTGGAGGAATACATAAGGAAGAACGTGATAATGACCGAAATGGGGATGGCGGTGCCGATGATCAGGGTGCTCCGGAAATCCTTGAGGAAGTAGAGCAGCACCAGGACCGCCAGGATCCCTCCGTAAACGGCCGTCTGTTTGACTTCCTGGATAGTGTTCTTGATGAACTTGGCCTGGTTGGTGATGATCACGTAATCCAGGTTCCGGGGTTTCAGGATGTTGTCCTGGACCGCCTTCAGCCGCGCGGTGACGGCGTCGGCCACCGAGACCGTGTTGGCGTCGGCCGCCCGGTAGATGGCCGCCTCGATGCATTCCCGGTCGTTGATCCGGGAGATGACCTTGCGTTCCTTGTATCCCCGGAAGACGTCGGCGACACTGCCCAGCGTGATCTGGACGTCGCCGCGCTTCTCGACGATGATGCCCTTGATCTCCTCGACATCCTGGAACTGGTTGACGGTGCGGACCAGGTATTGGCTGTCCTTCTGTTTCAGGATGCCCGCCGAAAGGTTGACGTTTTCCTGGGCCAAGCGGTTGGCCACGGTGGTGATGGGGATATTGAGCAGGCTGAGCCGCCGCTCGTCAAGGTCGATGTGGATCTCGTCCTCCAGGCCGCCCGAGATGGAGCAGGCGGCGACCCCCTCGATGCTTTCCAGGGCCTGCTTGATCTCGCGTTCGGCGACATAGCGGATGCGGGCCAGGTCGGCGTCGCCGGACAACCCCAATCTCATGATCGGTTCCTGGTTGGGATCATAGCGGAGGATGACCGGTTTGGTCGCCCCGACGGGAAGCCTCAGCAGGTCCAGCTTTTCCCTGAGCTTCAGGGTGGAAAAGTCCATGTTGGTGTGCCAAGCGAATTCCACGGTGACCTCGGAGAGCTCGGCCCGGGAGACCGAAGAGATGCGGACGACGTTGTCGACGACCCCGCAGGTCTCCTCGATCGGCTTGGAGATGATGTTTTCGATCTCCGAAGGGGCGGTGCCCGGATATTCGGTCTTGATGGTCAGCGTGGGATAGGAGATCTTGGGCAGGAGGTTCAGCTTGAGCTTGGAATAGGAGATGAAACCGAAGATGATCGCCGCCACCGTGAACATGAAGACGGAGACCGGTCGGTTGATCGAGAACTTGACGATCTTCATCAGATCACGTCCACTCTCTGACCGTCCTTGAGACCGTCCACCCCCACGGTGACGATGATATCGCCCTCGGTCAGACCGTCGCTGACCTCGACATCGTCTTCCTCGGTGAGACCGAGAACGATCTCGCGCTGGGTGACTCTTCCGCCGTTGAGGATGAACGCATAGGTCTTGTTCTGTTTGTAAAGAACCGCCTTCCGGGGAATGACCAGGACGTTTTCTTTCTGGCCGATCACGATCCGGACCTCGACGAACATCCCCGGCTTGAGACGGAGCGTTTCGTCATAGACCTCGACGGTGACCTTGACGGTCCCTGTCTGGACGTCGATCCGCGGATTGATCAGTTTGACTTCCCCGGTGAATACGTGGCCTTTCAACACCTCGGTGGTCACCTCCGCCCGCATGTTCTCTTCGAGCTTGATGGCGTCCGAGGTGGGAACATAGACGCGGACGAGGAGGGGCCTGAAGTCCTCGATGGTGTAAACCTGTTGGTTGGCGGTGACGCGGCTGCCGACTTCAATCAACCGTTCGGTGATGTAGCCCTCGGACAGGGCCCGGATCTTGGCGTAACTGAGTTGAAGCTCGAGGTTCTTGAAGTTCTCCAGGCGGTTCTGGTGGTCGAGCTGCCGCTGCTTGTACTGGGCTTCCTGCGTCTGGTATTCCTGTTCGGAGATCAACTCCTTGGCGATCAATTCCTTGTTGCGGATGTAATTCTGTTCGGCTTCTTCCAGACTGAGCCGGGCCTGCTCCAGCTCGATCTTCGCCTGTTCATAGCTGATCCGGATCTCGGTGTCGTCGAGAAGGGCCAGGACGTCCGATTCCCTGACGTAGGCGCCCTCTTCTTTGACGATCTGTTTGACGTAAGCGGGCAGCCGGGAGAAAACCTCCACTTTCCGCTCCGGTTCAACGATCCCGTTGAGGACGAGGTAGGAATTGAGATTTTTCCTCAGGACCTTCCCCACGCTCACGGGATAGGCATCGCCCTGGTCGGCCCCGGCCTCTCCCTGGAAGCGCGCCAAGATCTCCTGTACCTTGTCTTTGGGGATACGCCCGGACTTGATCTGCTGCTTCACTTTGTCCGGGACGTTCAACGTGTCGACATCGATGTCGGCGGGATCCTGGGTTTTCGCATCCGGTTTCTGGCCCGAACCGGTCGCCGCGACCGTCTCCCCGGCGGGAGGGGCTTCCGTGGTCTTCCCGCAACCGAACGTCAAGGTGATCCACAAGGCTATGAGAATGACCGCTGTCTTCCGCATGATCTCTCCTGAATTCCTGTTTTATTTATTTCCAGACCTGGAGCCGTGCGGACAACCGCCCACACACGTAGTTTTAGACGATGATGGCCGGCTTTTCTTCCATTTATCGCCGCGGAGATTGGCCAGGCCGTTTTTCCACTTTCCCGGTGCGACGAGTGGTTTCCCTGCCAAGCAAACCGATGCCTACGGCTCTCCGTCCGAAAGACGCTTGCGGAATCGACGGGGATATTTATAATCCTATTGTGACAATAGGGCCGCCGGGCGCGGCGTTGCCGGATATCGTCAAATTTCTCTCAGGAGGGAAACATGGACGGTCTTAGCCAAGAGAGGATTCTCTCCCTGTTCAAGAAAGCCGACGCGCTGCTCCAGGGGCATTTCAGATTGACCTCGGGAAAGCATTCGGAATGGTACTTCGAAAAGATCCGGCTGATCGAGAATCCGGCCGCCCTGGAAGAGATCATCGATCTTCTGGTCGGCAAGATCAACGATGAGAAAAGAGAGTTTGAATATGTCGTCTCTCCCGCGTACGGCGCCATCGCCATCGGGTTCCTGGCGGCGCTCAAACTGGGGAAGAAGTTTGCCTTCAGCCAGCGGGCGGAGGGCAAAATGATCTTCCGGCCGGGTTGGGCCGGCCTCGCGGCGGGGACAAACGCCATCGTCGTCGAGGATATCCTCACCACTGGGGGCTCTATTCGGGAAGTCGTGGACAGCCTGAAGGAGCGGGGGGTCGGAATCGCCGGGATCTATGTCCTGGTCGACCGGACGGACGGGGCGGTGGCGATCGAGGGCCGACCCGTCGGCAGCCTTCTCGCCCTCAAGGTCGAGGCCTACGAGGCCGAAGCCTGTCCTCTCTGCAAGGCCGGAGCGCCGCTCACGAAACCCGGCGCTTCGGATAAGAAATAGCCGTTCCTTTCTCTCACTTGAGAAAAAGCTCGATGACGGGGACGGTGACGTCCGGCGGCCTTACGGGAAGGCGGAGGATGATCGCCTCGCCTTTATCTCCCTTCCTCTCTCCCGGAAAGAACCCGATCTCCCCGGCGCGGCTTTGGTCGATGAATTTGACCTCGGATGCGTCGTCAAGGAGCTGGGCGTAGGCCACGCGGCCGGCGAAACCGTCGAGATAGAGAGCGCCCATCGGCCACTCGAGCACGTGGACGTAGATGCGCTTGGCCGCCGGGTTGTAGGTCAGAAGGGAATTCTGCGGGATTTTGAACGCGTCGGGCGCTTGGGTGCATCCATAGATGGAGCGGCCGTGGTCTTTCATCCAGACGCCCATCCCCTCCAGCCTCGCGACGGCGCGGTCGTCAAAAGTGCCGCGGGCGGTCGGCCCGACGTTGAGGAGGAGGTTGCCTCCTTTGCTCACCGTTTCGATCAGCATGACGACGAGCTGACGGACGCTCTTCCAGGTGGCTTCATCCCGGTGATATCCCCAGGAACCGGAGAACGTCTGGCACGTTTCCCAGGGGATCCTCTTCCCGTCCATCTCCACCCACTCCCGGGGCATGAACTGCTCGGGGGTCCGATAATCCCAGCCGCCCGGGACATCGAGGAGATCGAGACGGTCGTTGACGATGATCTGAGGCTGGAGCTCGCGGATCATCCGGATCAGTTTCTCGGATTGCCAATCGTTCCGGTCCTTGCCGTTCTCACCGGGAAAGGAGTAGTCCATGAAGAGACAATCGACCGTCCCGAATTCCGTCAGAAGCTCCCGGACCTGGTTGTGCAGGTACTCCGCGTACTTGCGGACATCCCGATCTTTGGCCCGGGCGCGGAATTCGAGGTTGTTGAACATCGGATGATGACGGTCAACAGGATAGTCGGGATGATGCCAATCCAGGAGCGAATGGTAGAAGCCGACGCGCAAGCCTTCCGCTCGGAAGGCCTCAACCATCGGCTTGATCAGGTCTTTTCCGTAGGGTGTCTTGGTCGCTTTGTAGTCGGTGTATTGGGAGTCCCAGAGGCAGAAGCCTTCGTGGTGCTTGGTCGTGACCACAAAATACTTCATTCCCGCGGCCTTGGCCAGGCGGGCCCACTCTTGAGGCTCATAAAGATCGGGATTGAATTGGTCGAAATATCTTTGATAGTCCTCATCGGTGATCGCTTCCCGCTGCTTGACCCATTCATGACGGGCGGGAAGGGCATAGAGTCCCCAGTGGATGAACATCCCGAAGCGGGCCTCGGTCCACCATTCCATTCTGGCTTCGCGCGGGGCTTCGGTTTCCTGGCCGGCCAGGGCGATCGCGGGGAGGGCCAAAGAAATGAGGATCAGAAGAGAAGAGGCGGCGGCGATTCTCATGGGAAGCACTCCTTTCCGGTGACTCGGTTCGACCAAAATCGCATTCGACCCGGCTTATAACATAGGCCTGTCGGCCTGTCAAAAAGCGAGCACAAAGGATGCTTCCGCACGAAGGCCGCACTCAGGAACGGAACTTGAACAGGCCGAAGGCGGACAGCGTCGGGCTTGTCCGTGACCTGAGAATGGTCAGCCGGACCCGATCGGTCGCAATCTCGGCAAAACGCAACAGTCTTTTGAACCCTATGGTTGTGCCGGCTGCGAACGGCCGCCAGGATTTTCCGTCCCAAGCCTCGAGGCTGAATTCCTCCACCCTCTGGCCGACGCGGATTTCTTCTTGAAGAAGGACGATGTCGAAAGATCGTTTTCCCGGAAGCGTCCATTCCAGAGAACCCGTCTCGATTCCATCCGGCGTCGTCCAGTAACTGGCTGTGTCCTTATCCAGGATGAACTCGGCCCGATGACCCGTTCTTGCGCTCGATGCTTCGATCCTGGCGCCCTCCGCCAGGTTGACGGCGAAGGTCTCGTCCAGGATCCGGCGCATCCCCGTGAGGCTCCATACGTCATTTTCGTGGATGAGGCCGCGCTTGTCGGGCGGAACGTTGAGGAGGAGGACGCCGTTCCGGCCCACCGAGCTGAAATAGATGTCGACGAGCTTCTCGGGGGATTTGACCTCATCGTCCTGGCCGGCATGATAGAACCATCCCGGACGGATGGAGACGTCCGTCTCCGCCGGATACCAGGCGAGTGCCCGGGCCGAGGCGATTCTCTCGCGGCTGCCCAGATCTGCGGCTGTCATGTCGCCGGGGATGAAAATGTCGTCCAGGGAATCTGAGGCTGCGGCGGACTCTTTGATCCGGACCGGGACGACGCTCCACTCCGTCTCCCGTCCGCATCCTGTTTCCGTTCCGACCCAGCGGAGGTCGGGCGCCATGCCGAAGATGACGGCCTTCGGCTGAAGCTCACGGATGACCCGGTAGTAGGACCACCAGTCGTACTCCTGCCTTTTTCCGTTCGGTCCTTCGCCGCAGGCGCCGTCGAACCAGACTTCGCCGACTTCTCCATAGTCGGTCAGCAGTTCGCGGAGTTGATTCATGAAGTGTCTATTGTAGGCGGGCGAATCACCGTAGGACGGCTCGTGCCGGTCCCAGGGGGAGAGATAGATACCGAATTTAAGACCGGCCTCGCGGCAGGCCTCGGCCACCTCGCCGACGACGTCTCCCCGGCCGTCACGCCAGGGGCTCTTTTTCACGCTGTGCTCGGTGAGCCGGCTCGGCCAGAGGCAGAAGCCGTCATGATGCTTGGCCGTGACAATGATCATTTTCATCCCGGCGTCCTTGAGCACCCTGGCCCACTGCCGGGCATCGAAGGCGGTTGGGTTAAAAAGCGTCGGGTCCTCCGTCCCTTCACCCCACTCCCGGTCGGTGAAGGTGTTCATGCCGAAATGGGTGAAGGCGATGAATTCCATTTCCTGCCAGGCCAGTTGGTTTGCGGTGGGGATGATTTGAGCGGCGGTGCGCACGATCTCCCCGCCCGTTTCGCCGGAGGGGATGAGAGCGAAGTGGCGCGAGCCGGCGGGCAGCCCCGCGGCGCTTCTTTCGTCTCCTTTCCGGCATGAGGGGAGGAGAAAAAAAAGGGCGGAGGCGATGGCGAGGACCCGGCTTGTCCGTTGCATCATTATCATTCCTTCCCTTCCGGAGAACCGGGCCTTATTTTTCCCCGCCCGGGGTGTGTCCTTTGGGGACGTCCCTCCGGGGCCACAGCTTGAGCGTTTCGATGGCGTGATGTCCGAGTCTCATCGTCAGCCCGTCGCTCCGGCAGGGGATGGCTTTCGCTTCTTCTTCGATCATGCTCACGAGCTCCGCTTTGCCCAGCGGGAAAAACGGGGTCAGGACGAGCTCCGCATCCTTTCCCTCAATTTCGTAGACGCGGACGATGATGGAATCGTCGTCCTCGCATTTCTTGACCGTGCTGATGAGTGCGCCCGCGGCCGAGACTTCGAAGAAACTCTTTTCCTCCGGCAGGTCGGCATCGTCTCCCGTCGGCGCTCCGGCCACCGGAAAAAGCGGGCAGTTGGCTTGGATGCCGAGCCGGTAGCCGTTGATCCATCCCGGATCGTGCGATGTCAGCGAGAACCGGTAATGGTGGTCGCCTTCTTGCAGATACCAGTTGCCTTCACCGTGGCAGCTCCGCCGCGAGGCCAGGAGGACGGGTTGAAGGATTGGGTGGGGTACGGGATCGGGAGCGGGATCGCGATAGTCATTGACGGCGACGCTTGTGCTCAAGGTCAGTCCGAAATCCGTTCCCCAGGCGCTCAGGAAGTTCTGGACCTCGCGGGGCCGGATCTCAGAGCAGAGTTCGTCGTAATTCAGGTTTCCGTAAGCCGGTCCTCCCGTGCCCGGGATCTCGTCCCGGCCGACCTCGACGATTCCCATCGGGACCTCATAGGCCACGCGGCCGCCCGGCGCATTCACCGGCAGGGCGATGCGGAATTCACGATAGGGCGCTCCGTCCCAATCCAGGATCGCGACCTCGCAGTCGATCCGCTTGATCTTATTGGAGATGATGATTTTCTGTTCGATCGTGCCGTTCTCCAGTTTCTTCCGGAGGCGGAAGACGGCTTGGAGCGGTCCCGATCCGAGGGGGTCGTGCTCCCAGGAAGTCTTGTGCCGGCTCAGGGAATCGAAATGGTCCACGGTGGGCTGTTGGACCCGGCCGAATTCCCCCGCTCCATTGCCGATCGATCGCAGGGTGAAGATCTCGAAACCCAAGAACTTCCCCGTGTCGAGAAGATCGGCTTTAAGCTCCTTGTCATAGATCCTCCGGAGTCCGCCGGGAGCGAACTCGACCTGGTAGAAGGTGTTCTCATAAAACCCGGCCGCCCGGGCCGGCGGAGCGGGATGAGAAGTCGCCGCCCCGTCCTTGGTCAGGTAGTAGGTTTTATATCCAAGACCCGGCACATCCTGAGCGATGAACTGCAGTCGCGCCATCCGTTCCTCCTCCTGTCCGGGAAGCGGAGGGTGAACCTGGGACGGGACGATTTTCCCCCGGCTGTCCCGGACCTGGCACCGTCTCTGGGACCACGGAATCGTCACCGCGACGGGGTCGGAACGCCGCCAGGAGAGGCTGTTGAAGACGACGATCGGGAATCCTTTTAAAGAAGGCTTGTCAATCCGGCCTGCGATTCTCGACAGAGCCTGGTCGAGCATCTCTCTTCCCTGGCCCCTGGCGAACTCCAGTTTCTTGCGGAACAGGCGGTCCGTGATCTGCCCCTCTTTGCCGCCCCAACCGTGGTCCGGATAGATCGCCGCCCGCCAGGCGTCTTCCATCTTCCGGGAGGGATAGCGTTCCGGATTCTTTTCGAGAAGGTAAGCGATCGAGTTGAAAATCTCGGCGGCCGGCAGGAGCCGGCCGGCTTCCCTCTGGGCGGAGACGGCCCAATGATGGGTGGGGCCATGGATGTAGAGCCAGAGATTCGGCCGTTCCCCCGTGATCCGATCAAGGTTCGGGCCGGCCTCGGTCAGGGCTTCGAAGAAACGAGCGGCCGACGAGTAATTCAGAGTTGAACCCCGGCCGGGCCCCTTGGATGTCCGACCACCGTTCCAGAGGTCGATCAGCGGACCGAAGTCGGTCGGCCTGGAGAAATCCACGGAATGAAGAAGAGGGAATTCGAACGGGATCCGATGGTCGCGATAATAGCCCTCCCATGAGGTGAGCTCGGCATTGAGAAGCCCGGCTCCCTCCGAGGGTGGAGCACCCAGGATGGCCGAGGCATTGGTGTAATGGCCGGGACTGTAGGCGACCACGGAGGAGCCATCCGGGCTCAGCCAGCGGTAGAATCCTTTGTGGTAACGGCTGATGACCATATAGGGTATGCCCGCCTTGCTCAGGATCTGTTGCATCTGCAGGGCTCGGCCGGGCACATCGGGATTGAAATAGATGCGGGCGTCGCAGCCGGGAAAGTTCCTCTTCAGCCATTTCCGGCCGAAATAGGCTCCCCGGATGAGCTGTTCACCGCTGAGCAGGGATTCATAGGGCTGGTTGAAGGTCGCTCCCCACTCCAGCCGTCCCTCCCGGGTGAAACGGTGGATATCCTCGCGGCGATCGGGATGACGCTCGATATACTCCATCAGGTTGAGCATGTTTTCCATGACGAAGCAGTAACCGGGATCCCGGGCCATTATCTCCAGGGCGGGGGTGATGCAGTGAGTATCGCGATACGCGATGCATGCTTCAGGGCTGTTCATCCAGGCGATGTCCTGGTGGCTCGAGGAGATGATCCGAATCCTCCAATCCTTGTCCGGTCCCTCCTTCCCGGCGGCCGGTTTCGTTTTCTGCTTCTCCCCGTATAAAAAAGGTGCCCAGCTCAAAAAGGTCAGGCCGAATGCGATCGCCAGCAGTCCTTTCCCCACAGCGCCTCTTTTCGTCTTTCTACCGAGCCCACTTGATCACGTGGGGAGGCCTTCTTTCAGGAGCCGCGGGGATTTCATCCGGATATCCCAAAACGATGGACGCATGGATAACCAAACCTTCCGGGATGCCCAGTTCGGCCATCAGAGCCTTATCCTGGGCGGCCTGCTTTGTCCATTCGACCCAGCAGGTGCCCAGTCCTTGAGCGTGCGCAGCCAGCATGAAATTCTCGGCGGCCAGGACACAGTCAATAAGGGAAATCGGGCTGCCTTTTTCCCCCAGAATCATGACCAGGGCGGGAGCATGATAGTACAGATGATAATGGGGGTCTTGACAGGAGGGACGAAACCAATCGAAGGCGGGCACATTCTCGATGAATTTGAGCGTGTAGGCCTTGGCCACGTCGGATAACCTGTTGAGCATGACCTTGTCCTTGATGACGACAAAGGACCAGGGATGCTCCTTGCCGAACGCCAAACCGGCGCTGGGAGCATACGTCGCCAATTCCAACAGGTCCAGGATGGTTTCATCTTTCACCGGGTCCGGCTTGTATTTCCTGACGCTCCGGCGGCCCTTGATCGTCTCTTCGATGCTTTTCATCACGAAGGTCTCCTTTCCGGGGGTTTTATTTCTTTCGATATTTCTTATCATATTCGCCTGAGTTGTTCAAAGCGGAACATCGTTGCGACAGTTGATTCCTCAGCGATCGGCATCGGGCGGCACGAAGAAATGTGGATGAAGTCGGTCGAGGTGGCGACTCCGGCGTCGAACGGATAGTCCTGGTGAAAGCTCGAGCCGCATGGGCCGCATGGGACATATCCTATCTCTTTTCCGGCCCTGACGCCATGATGTCTGATGGACCGTGCGATCGGCCGGCGGGACGATCAAAAAAAGGGGCCCGACAGGTCCGATTGTGATATGATGGGTTCGCCGGAAATATGATCGTCCTCATCATCCTCGGCGCGCTTCTTCAGGTCGTCGGCCTGGTCGGCTGCGTGATGCCGTGGCTGGCCGGCCCGCCGTTCAACTTCATCGGTCTCATCCTCCTTTCCGCCGCCCGGAGCTGGAAACCGTTCAGCCCGACCTTTCTGATCATCATGGGAAGTTTAACGGCCCTGACCATGGTCCTCGAGTACGCCCTGCCCTTGGCCGGGACCCGCCGGTTCGGCGCCTCGAAGCGGGGATTCTGGGGCGCTTTCCTCGGAATGATGGTCGGCGTCTTCGTCTTTCCGCCCTTCGGTCTCATCCTGGGAGCGTTCATCGGGGCCGTCGCCGGAGAGCTCTCGGCCGGGAAAGACCAGCCGAGCGCTCTTCGCGCCGGCTGGGGCGCCTTCGCCGGGATGATGGCGGCCCTGGCCGTCAAGCTTATCGTTTCCGGTGTTATGACCTTCTATTTCATCCGCGCCCTGCTCTGAGACATTATCCATCATGATAAAAAAGGAGCCGCCATGAAACCAAGCAAGATCCTTGCCCTCCTGAGCCTGGCCGCCGGGATCACCGCCTGGGTGGTGACCGCCGCCGCTTCGGATCCGTTTCCCCGGAAGCACGGACAGAGCGGACCAGAATACGATGTCCTCATCCGTAACGGTCGCGTTTACGACGGGTCCCTCGACGCTGCGCAAGTGGCCGATGTCGCCATAAAGGACGGCCGGATCGTCCAGGTAGGGCGGAAGATTTCCGGGCCCGCGTTGAAGTCGATCGATGCCGGGGGTTGGGCTGTCATGCCCGGCTTCATCGATATGCACACCCACGCCGACAGGGCGATGACCCTGCCCGAAGAGCGGGCGGCCGTGTCCTTCCTGACCCAAGGAGTGACGACCATCGTCGCCGGGCAGTGCGGGACGAGCGCCTGGCCCATTTTCGAGGAGGCCAAAGACCAGATCGAGCGCTGGACGCGGGAAGGGATCGGCCCGAACGCCACCCTTCTCGTGGGGCACGGGAGCGTCCGCCGGCTGGTCATGGGCGATGACAATAGGGAACCGACGCCCGAAGAACTGGAGAGGATGAAGAGCCTCGTCCGGGACGCTATGGAGCAGGGAGCCAGCGGTCTGTCGACGGGTTTGATCTACATGCCGGGACGGCAGGCCGGGACCTCAGAGATCATCGAGCTCGTCAAGATCATCGCTTCCTATGGGGGGATCTACCATTCCCATATCCGGAACGAACGGGATAAACTGCTCGAGGCCGTCGGGGAACTCATCGAGATTTCCGAGAAGTCCGGGGCCCGGGCTCATATCTCCCATTTCAAGGTCTTGGGAAAAACGAATTGGGGCCTGGTGAAAGAGGCCTCCGTCCTCGTCGAGGAGGCCCGGGCGAGGGGGCTCGAGATCACGGCCGATCAGTATCCCTACCGGTTCTCCAACACGAGTCCTTATTCGCCGCTCATCCCCCGGCAGATCTGGGCGGGACCCGCTTCGGAAAGGCTGGGGGATGCCGATTTCTTCCTCCTCTTCGACAACCTGCGAGACCGGGAACTCATGGAAATTTACGCCAAGGCCACACCTTATAGCCCGCTCTCGGAGCCCCACCTCCGCTTCCTCGACGGCCTGCCCCGGAAGCGCCTGGTGGAGTTCGTGATGGACGAGGTTTTGAGGGGAAGGGAAACCGGCGCGGAGAGCGAGAGGGAGAGGGCCCTTTTCCTTAAACGGCTCGGCGATCCCGGGAAAGGGCCGAGGATTCGGGAAGGAGTCCGGAGACACCTGGACCAATACGGGCCCGAGAACCTGATCGTCGGGATCTCGGTCGACAGGAGCCTGGAGGGAAAATCCATCCGGGACATCGCCGCTCAATGGGGGAAGTCCGTTGAGGACGCGGCCATCGCGCTCGATCTCATGGGGGCCAAGGTCCTGCCTCTCCAGATGTGCGAACCGGACATCGAATTCCTCATGAAAAAAGATTATGTGGCGACCGGAAGCGACGGAATCGCACCGCACTACGGCATGGGACTCCCTCATGTCCGGAGCTATTCGACCTTCCTTTATAAGATTGGAGAATATGTTCAGCGCCGGGGCGTCGTCGGTCTGAATCACGTTGTCAGGTCCCAGACCTCCCTCCCGGCCGAGATCATGAGATGGAACGATAGAGGCCGGATCGCCAGAGGCTGTGCGGCGGACATCGTCGTCCTCGATCTCAAGAACATCGAGACGCCCTCCTCGATCAGCCGGCCCCATCAATACAGCCGGGGGGTGCGTTACCTCTTCATCAATGGGGAGCTGGCCATCGACGAAGGACGATATACGGGGGCGCTTCCTGGAAGGGTCCTGAAGATCGAGAACTGAAGACAAAGATTGTCTTTTTGACGAGGTCCTCCGGGTGGACGGCTGCGGGGTCAATACCGTCCGGTCGAGCTCCTTGATCGGCCAATCGATGGGGATACCGCAGATGCCCATCCATTCCACCCTCCAGAGGGTGCCGAAGTCGTCCCGGTTCACCCTCTACCGGGAATTCACAGCGGGTTTCCTCTCACTCCTTCTTCAGTCTTTCGAGTTGTTCGGCGGCCGTTTCCACCGCTTTCTTGATCTCGATGTTGTCCGGATCGAATTCAAGCAGACCCTGCCAGACAGCGATCGCTTCTTTGAGACGGCCCTTCCTGTAAAGGTCCAGGCCGTCCTTGGTGAGTTGGACCCGGCACCTGTTGACGCCCTCTTCCGGAAGATCCCGGGAGAAGGTGAGCGAGATACCGGCCTGCCGGGCCATCGGGTCGCCGCTCCGGAGAGCCGCATAGGCCTTGCCGGCGGCCAGGAAATCCTTTCTGGCTACGGCCGTGTCCGCTTTGTGTTTGAGCTCTTCCATGATCCGCCGCATGCCGGCGGATACGGAGGGCTCCCGCCGGACTTCAGGGGGGAGTCCCTCATAGCTGTCGAGCGCGCTCTGATAGTCGCCGGCCGCCAGAGACTTCCGGGCTTTGCTTTCGCTCGAACGGATCCGGCATTCCAGGATCCGACGGTCGAGGAGGGGAGGCCCGAAGGAAAGCGTTCTCTCGATGGGAGCGAACCGGGGGAAATGCGCGGACAGCAATGCGTAGGTCTTTTCGGCAGCGTTCCATTCCCCGGATTCGAATGCCCGATCGGCCTCCGCCTTCATTTGTTCGATCGCTTCGGCGTATTCTCTCAACACAGACTCGTCATCCGCGTATCGCTCGACGAGCTCCGCGTAGGAAACGATGGCCCTTTCGTAGTCCCCGACAACGACATAGCGTTGGGCCGGGGACGTGTCCGGCCGGAGCGCAGGGCTCTTTGAAGGAGCGCAGGAGGGGCAAAGAGCCGCCCAGGAAAGAGCCGAGAAGAGCAAAGCTCTGCCCGGAAGCGTTTTCACGGCCTTATTCCCCATGCCCTTTGATCAGAGCGGCCGCTCTTTTTTGCAAGAGCAAGATGAACCGGGCCGCCAGATCCGGTTCGAACTGGCGGCCGGCCAAAGCGGCGATCTCAGCCCGGGCTTCCTCTTCGCTCAAGGCATCACGGTATGGTCTATCCGACGTCATGGCGTCATAGACGTCGGCCAGAGAGATGATGGCGGCGGCTTTCGGGATCTTGCCGCCGCTCAATCCGTCCGGATATCCCGTTCCATCGAACCACTCGTGATGATACTTGACGGCCGGGATGTATTTCAAGAGGGACGGGGCCTTGGCCAGGATCTCCGCTCCGTATTCGGGGTGTCTCCTCATCTCCCGCTGCTCGGCCGTAGTGAGTCGGCCCTTTTTCTGGAGGATGGAATCGGGGATCTTGATCTTCCCGACATCATGAAAAAGGCAGGCGATCTCGAGGTCCTCGAGCTCCGGGGCGCTCAAGTCCAGTTCCCGGCCGAGCTCCACGGACAATCCGGCGACGCGTGTCGAATGGCCAAGGGTATGGGTGTCCCGGGCGTCGATGGCCGCGGCCAGGACCCGGACCGTCGAGACGTAGGCTTCCTCCAGATCTTGGGCGTACCGGCTGAGACTGTTCTTCTGGGAGGTGATCAGGGCGGTCATCTCGTTAAAGCTCTCGGTCAGCCGGCCGAGTTCGTCTTGCGAATAGACGCGCAGAGGACGGCTCCGCCGGCCCTCTTTGAGATCGGCGACGCCTTTTGAGAGTTCTTGGACGGGTTTGGTCAGGAAAGCCGTCAGAAAGACGCTGCTGGCCACCCCGACGAGAAGGAGAAGGCCGAAAACGCCCAGGATCCGCGAGCGGGCGGCCTGCTGGGCTTCGTTCACAACGGCTTTATTGAATGTCATGATGACCGAGCCGACGGCTTTGTCCAGGAAGACGATCGGAGTCTGAATTTCATACAACTCGCGGGCCGGGCCCTGAACCTCGGAAACGGTCGTTCCGTCTTCGGCTTTCCGCAACACATCACCGGCGGCCGGCCGGTGCGTTTCCCCGGCCCTTCGGGTATCACTATGGACGAGGATCTCTCCTTCCGGATTGATAATGGCCATGGACTCGATATCGGGATTTGTGGCTTTGACCCGGTAGACGATGTTGTCGAGCCCGAGGAGGTCATTGGACATAAGGCTGTAACCGGCTACGGCGGCGGTCCCGCGGCTGAGCGTTTCGACCCGCTTGATCACTTCGCTCAGGATGTATTGGTTCATGATCCTAAGGGCGATGATCGAGAAGGCGAGCGTCGTCGAGATGAGCAGGACCAGGACATACAACGACGCTTTGACCCGGATCTTTTGAAGCACCGGGAAGCGTTTCCTCTCAGGGCCGGGCTTTTCTAACATATCAGCCTCAACTTTCTGGGGATCGCGCTGATCTGGATGTCGCGGAAGAGTGAGGGCGTTCCGTATCCGCCGATGATCTCACCATCCACCTGGACGTCGAACTCGCGTTCTGAGGAGATCCGAAACACCGGGGCGACCAGAAACGCGGCCTCAGATGCGCGGGCGAGTCTTCCCCGGCGGGCCATCGCCGCCAGACGGGCCAGACGGAGAAACGAGCACCCCTCAATCAAACAACCGTCCAGGCGGCCGTCATCCGGCTGCGCCGAAGGATGGAGAATCCTGCCGCTGGCCCAGAACCGGATGTTGTTGAAGCCGGCGAGGATGAAGCGGCCGCGGTTTTCCTGGCCCCCGGCCTGAACGGACAATGACAGCGGAACTTCGTGGCGCCGGTACGCGCGCCAGATCCCCAGCGTTCCGGCCAAGCTCTGGAAAGGGGCCAAGGGCGGCCATCTTTTGGAGAATTTCTCGACATACCCGTTGACCCGGACACCCAGCCCGATATTCGCCTGCCCGACAAAATAATGGAGGAGCCGGCCCCGGTGGTACACGGCTCCCAGGTCGATCGTCTTCGTCCTTCCGCGCTTCAAGATGCGGCAGGCTCTCTCCAGATCGAGGAGGCCGAATTCCCGGGCGATATCGTTGGAGGACCCCAGGGGGATCATGCCGAGGTCCACATCGGCGCCGGATTTGGCCAGTTCGTCAGCCATGATCTGCAGGGTTGAGTCGCCGCCGGCTCCGACGAGGGCATGATACCGTCCGGCGGATTCGCGGGTCAGCTCCCTCAAGTCATCGGCGCTCTGAGTGACAATGAGACGGCCGGGGACCTCCCATTTGCGGAGCAGGCCCTCCAACCGGCCTTTTCTTTTTTGAGCGCTTCCCTTCCCCGCGGCGGGATTGAAGAGGATGGCGGCGCTATTCTTCAGCATGGTTTTGAGCGGTCCTCAGACCTCCTGAAGCCGTACGGTCAACGTCCGTTTGCGGCCGCCTCTTAACACCTCCACACGGACCTCGTCGCCGACATCGTAGCGTTCGATAATTTTATAGAGGTCATCGGAGGTCTTAACCCTCTGGCCGTCGACGGCCACGATGATGTCGCCCAATACGACGTTTCCCGCTCGGTCATACCGGGTGGGCATCATGCCCGCTTCGGCGGCCGCGCCCCCGCGCTCGACGTTGCGCACCAGCACACCTTCCTCGATTCCGACCTGCCGGGTGACGGAGTCTTCGACGAGCTGGATGCCGAGTCCCGGTTGGATGACCTTGCCGAAGGCGATGAGCTGGGAGACAATCCGGTTGACCGTGTCGATAGGGACGGCGAAGCCGACTCCGGCGTAGGCTCCCGAGGGGCTATAGATGGCCGTGTTGACGCCGATGCAGAGGCCGGCGCTGTCCAGCAGCGGCCCTCCGGAATTCCCCGGGTTGATGGCCGCGTCCGTCTGGATGACGCCCTGGATCGGCCTCCGGGTCAAGGATTCGATCTCCCGGCCGAGGGCGCTGATGATTCCGGTCGTCAGGGTTTGATCGAGGCCGAACGGGTTGCCGATGGCAAAGACGGACTGCCCGGCCTTGAGATCTGAGGAGGTTCCCAGCCGGATCGGTCTCAGCGTTTCCCTCCGGGCGTCGATCTTCAGCACGGCGATGTCCTTATCGGGGGCGCGTCCGACGACCTCAGCCTTCCAGACGGACTGGTCGGACAGCGATACCTGAACGTCCTGAGCTTGGTAAATGACGTGGAAGTTGGTCACGATGTGTCCGGCGTCATCCCAGACGAATCCGGACCCTGTTCCCTGGGGGATCTCGAAAATATTGAAGGTGAAAAGATCTCTCCTGTAAACCAGGGTGGTGATGTAAACGACCGAAGCCTTGGCCTGCTCGAAGATGGAAACGGCCGTCCGTTCCTCAGGCCGGAGGGCTCCCCGCGGCTCGACCGGGCGGAGCGGAGCCGTCCTTCGCCGCGCCTGGGCGCCGAGCTCCGCAGGCAAAGTCAAAGATGAGAGAAGCATCAGGAGCGGAAGAACGAACAGACACTTTTTTTCCGTCATGATTCACCTTACCGTGGAGCCGGCGTTATCCTTTTACAGGAATTTCAATTCCTTGGGCCAGTATAAGTCCGCGTCCTGAGTGAGTCAAGAAATCGGGCCGTCTCCTTGTTATGACGGCTCGGCAAAGCGTACAATGGGCCCTTCAAAACCGTCGAAATATCCGCAGGAGGTGACGATATGACTTCGAGACTGGAGGCTTTCCGGCTCGACCGGAAAAAGATGAACGAGAAAATTCTGGCCGGTGGACATTTGGGGACCAGGCGTTTTTTCAACCTGGACACGGCCGCCTACCGGGATGGAGCATTGTCCGGGAAGACCAAGGAACTCCTGGGTTTGGTGGCTTCGGCCGTCCTCCGCTGCAATGACTGCATCGATTATCATCTGATCCAGTGCGTCTCCCAGGGCTATGCCGATGCCGAGCTTCAAGACGCCCTCAATGTCGCTCTGATTATCGGTGGCAGCATCGTCATCCCGCATCTGAGACATGCCTACGAAACGATCGAGCGGCTGCGGCAGGAATCCCCCGGCCGGACCTGACACCCGTCCCGCCGGGCATGGAACGACAAGAAGCGGGAACTGGGGGCGGTTACACAAGCTCAAACGACAGGGGGCGGTCTTCAAGCGGCCGTTTTTAACGTCAAGGATTCTGGAGCCGCGGGCCGGGCGGTCTAAGACGCCCATTCCCGGCGCGACGATCGGTCGCTCCCTGACTCCGGAAAAATTTTCGATATCCGAGGAGAATGATACTGGGGGGAGTTCAGCCGAAACTCTCAATCGCTTTTTCCTCGCTGTCGAAAATCTCGAGGATGCGGGTGAGTCCCGAATAATTGAAGATCAGCCATATCTTGGGCGATAGACCCGCCATCTTCAATCTCCCTTGGTGCTCTTTGACCGCCAGGTAGGACGCGACGACGTCCCCAATTCCGTAGCTGTCGATGAAATCCACCTCGGTGAAGTTAAGCAGGACGTCGCGTTTCCCCTCGCCCAGCTTCTCGGCGATGAGTCTCTGCAACGAGGGGGATTGCTCAGCCGTGAGCCGGATCTCGCCGCTCAAATCGACAATAACAAGACCGCCTTTTATGCGGCATTTCATAGCCATCGCTGTCGCCTTTTTCCGGGAAAAGACGGCCCGGACCGGATCAAGGAACCGCTTTCCGTATTATGTCGGATACGCCTCGCATTTGGCAAGCGATTTGTCCGCCGTAAGGCGAGAGAAGCTCTATTTCTGGAGGGTGAATGTCACGCAGACAGAGACGGGGGTGAATCCCGCGAGGTCATCCGTGTACTGTTGGGCGCAAATCTGGCTCTGCTCGCCGTTTCCGTATTCGTTTCCCGTGACTTTGAACTTGATCTCGGCCAGCGCGCCCTGGCTGGCCGCGGCGATGGGCGTTCCCGCGCCGACAAAGCCGCCGACCTTGAGACTTCCCGGGCTGACCTCATTTCCGTCGACCGCCGCCCAGCTTTCGGTGAGTGCACCGCTCCGGACCTCTTGGAACTGAAGCATTTTGCCGTTGAAACTCATGTCCAGGCCGAAAACACGCATTTCTTTGCTGTTGCCGGCGATGACGATGGTCACCGTGACGGTCGTATCGAGCGTTCCCGAAGCGGGTTCACAGAGGATATCGATCGTCGGCTGCGACGGCTCGATCGAAGTGGTCGTCGGGTTCTTTTTGCAGGCGGGGATAAATAATAAAAGAAAAAAGAAAAGGAAGGTCGTCAGAGCAGCTCTTGGAATGACCATGGGCGGCACGGTCTATTATATCCATAATCGGGTCGGAGGAGAAGGCCCTGGGCCATGCCTTTCGCCGGCTTTACAATGCGACGGCCCTGCATTATTATAAAAGGGAACAGGAAGGAAGATGATTCATTCCACGACCATTATCTGCGTTCGGCGCGACGGCCGCCTGGCGATGGCGGGCGATGGACAGGTCTCCATGGGCCAGACCATCCTCAAACAGACGGCCCGGAAGATTCGGCGCCTGCACAGGGACAAGATTTTAGCGGGATTCGCCGGAGCGACATCGGACGCTTTTGCGCTGTTTTCCCGGTTTGAAAACAAACTTGAGGAGCATCGCGGCAACCTCTCCCGCGCGGCCATAGAACTGGCCAAGGACTGGCGGCTGGATAAGGCGCTCCGGCAGCTCGAGGCCCTGCTCATCGTCGCCGACAAGGAAGGAGCTTTCCTGATTTCGGGCACGGGCGATGTGGTGGAGCCCGATGACGGAATTATCGCCATCGGCTCGGGCGGCCCCTTCGCCCTGGCTGCGGCCCGGGCCCTGATGAAGCACACCGATCTTTCGGCCAAGGAAATCGCCCTGGAGGCGGTCCGAACGAGCGCCGGCATCTGCGTGCACACCAACGACCAGATCACCGTCGAGGAGCTCTGAGGAGACGAACATGGCGCTCGTCAAATCCGCCGCCCTCAACCCGAAGGAAACTCAGGATAACGAGCTGACTCCCCAAGAGATCGTGGCCGAGCTGGACAAGTATATCATCGGACAGCAAGCCGCCAAAAAAGCGGTGGCGATCGCCTTGCGAAACCGTTTCCGGCGGAGAAAGCTCCCTCCCGAATTGGCCGACGAGATCGCTCCCAAGAATATCCTGATGATCGGCCCGACCGGCGTCGGCAAGACCGAGATATCGCGCCGTTTGGCCAAACTGACGTCTTCCCCATTCCTCAAGATCGAGGCCAGCAAGTTCACTGAAGTGGGCTACGTGGGCCGGGACGTCGAATCGATGATCCGGGATTTAGTCCGGATCTCGGTCGACATGGTCAAGCAGGAAAAAACCGGGGAAATCAGGGAGAAAGCCGAGGGCCATGTGGAAGAACGGATCCTCGACCTGCTGCTCCCGCCCGCGCGGCGAAGGAACAATGTCATGACCGAGGGCGGTGATTATGACCGGTTCCTTGAAACCCGGGAGAAACTGCGCAAGCAACTGCGCGAGGGTGTCATGGAGGACCGTCCGGTCGAGATCGAAGTCAAGGAAAAAATGACGTCGCCCTTCGAGGTCTTTTCGAATTCGGGAGTGGAGGAAATCGGCATCCATATCCAGGAGATTCTGCCCGGTTTCCTCGGAGGAAAATCCAAGAAGCGGCGGATGAAGATCCGGGAAGCCCGGGAGTTCCTGATGGAAGAGGAAGAAAGGCGTCTGGTCGATATGGACCAGGTGGCCCGCCTGGCCGTCGAGCGGGTGGAGCATTCGGGCATTATCTTCTTGGATGAGGTCGACAAGATTTCGGGCCGGGAATCCGGCCGCGGGCCGGAGGTCAGCCGCGAGGGAGTGCAGCGCGACCTCCTGCCGATCATCGAAGGCACGACCGTGAACACGCGCTATGGACTGGTCAGGACCGACCATATTCTGTTCATCGGGGCGGGGGCTTTCCACGTTTCCAAGCCGTCCGACCTGATCCCGGAACTTCAAGGGAGATTTCCGATCCGGGTCGAGCTGACCCCGCTCGAAAAGAGCGATTTCCTGCGGATTCTGACCGAGCCCGAAAATGCCCTAATCAAGCAATATCGCGCCTTGCTGGAGACCGAAGGCGTCCGCATCGATTTCAGCGAGGACGCCATCGATGAGATCGCCGATATCGCCGAAAAGGTCAACGAAGAAGCCGAGAACATCGGCGCCCGCCGCTTGCATACCATTATGGAAAAGGTCATGGAAGAGATCTCGTTTGCGGCCCCGGAAATCGCGAAAAAAAGGATCCAAATCGACCGGGCGTACGTTCAAAATCAGATCCGCGATGTCCTCAAGGACCAGGACCTGCGGCGGTTCATTCTCTGATGACGAGGCGCTTTCTCCTTGGTGTTTGGCTATCCGGCCTGTTGACCATTTCCGGCTGTGGGAAAAAAGGCCCCATCGCGCCTCCCCTGGTGCGGGTTCCTCAGGCCGTGCAGGATTTCACCGTTTTTCAGAAGGGCCTTCGCGTTTTTCTTCAGTGGGTCAATCCGACGGCCTATATCGACGGGCATCCGATCGAAGAGGTCGCTGAAGTCGAGATCTGGCTGATCAAGGAAGAATCCCCCCGCCCGGGCGCGGTCGAAAAATATACCAGCGAAACCTTCGAGAAAAGAGCCGAGCTGCTGAGCCGCATTTCGGCGGACCGGTTCGATGCGTTTCGTCCTCCGGGGTCGGCCGCGGCCGGGCCGGCCTATATCCATGCGCCGGCGGCGGAGGATTTCGGCCGCACGGTCTTGACGTTTGCTCTCCGGGTCAGGGACAAGAAAAAAAGAGGGTCCGATTTTTCCGATCCCGTTTCTCTGGAGCTTTATCCGCCGCCGTCGCCCCCCCGGAAACTGCAGGCTGAAATTTTCGAGGATCATATCCGGATCCGCTGGGAGGAAGCGGTGGATCCGGGGAAGCGGGCGGCTTCATCAAAATGGGCTGGATATAACCTTTACCGTTCGGAAGGAGAGGGACCGGCGCAGCGGCTGAATCCCACACCCGTCAAGACGCAAGAGTACGCGGACAAGGACATGGCATTCGGTCGGGTTTACCGATATTTTGTCCGGGCCGTCCTTGAATCGGCGCTCCGGGTAGAGAGCGAGGATTCGGAGCCTGTCGAAATCATCGCTCGAGACACTTTCCCCCCCGTCGCTCCATCAGGGTTGCGGGCCATCGGCGGGCCCGGATTCATCGCCTTGAGCTGGGAGGCCGGCCGGGAATCCGATTTAGCGGGGTATAAGGTCTGGCGAAGGATGGCCGGGCGAGGCGATTTCGTCCTGATCGCCAGCCTGACGGCGGCCGAAAACGCCTTTCAGGATGTCAAGGTTGAAAAGAAGAGACGATATGAATATGCTATAAGCGCTTTCGACACCGCGGGCAACGAGAGCCTCAAGTCAGTTCCGGCCGGCGGAATCGTGAGGGACAGCCCTTCGGAATGAAGATTTATCGGTTCGAACATGAGAGGAGTATCCTCTATGGCGTCCTCAAAGAAGACCTCCTTCATCCTTTGTCCGGTTCCATTTTCGGGACGTTCCGGGTGGAAAAACGCGGCGTGCCGATCAGCCGGGTCCGTTTGCTCCCCCCTGTGAAGCCGGGCAAGATCATCTGTATCGGCCGGAATTACAGGGAACACAGCCGGGAAATGGGGAATCCGGTTCCCGAGGAGCCGTTGATTTTCTTGAAACCTCCCTCGGCGATCATCGGGCCGGGCGAAACCATCCTCAGCCCCGCCGTGTCTCAAAGAGTTGATTACGAGGGGGAGCTGGCCGTCGTGATCAAAAGAGCGGCGCGGCGGCTGGCTCAGCACGAGGACATCGGCGAATTCGTCCTGGGCTACACCTGCTTCAACGATGTCACGGCGCGTGACCTCCAGGTGAAAGACGTTCAGTTCACCCGGGCTAAATCCTTCGATACCTTTGCCCCCGTCGGCCCGTGCATCGCCGCCGCCGTAGACCCTTCCCGGTTGAGAATCAAGACATTCCTGAACGGCAAGCTCAGGCAATCCGCCAGCACAAGGAATATGATCTTCCCGGTCCCTTATCTCGTCCGCTACATTTCCCACGTGATGACCCTCTGTCCGGGCGATATCATCTCCACCGGGACGCCGGAGGGTGTCGGACCGATGTCTCCCGGAGATCGGGTGGATGTTCAGATCGAGGGAATCGGGACGCTTTCCAACACGGTGAGCAAGGATGAGTCCGAAATGGAGCCGCGCGGAGACAAGACGCGGCTCAAGCCAGAGAAACGGAGGAGAACATGAAATTCTTCCTGGACACGGCCAACCTGGCCGAAATCAAGGAGGTCGCCGGCTGGGGCATCCTGGACGGCGTGACCACGAATCCCTCGCTGGTTTCAAAAGAAAACACTCCCTTTGAGAAGTTGATCAGAGAGATCTGCGCGATTTGCCCGGGGCCGGTCAGCGTCGAGTGCGTCTCGACCGGGTCCGACGAGATCATCAAAGAAGCCCGGCGGCTGGCAGGGCTCGCTCCGAATATCGCGGTCAAGATCCCCATCGGTCTCGAAGGGTTGAAGGCGACCCGCGTCCTATCCCGGGAAGGAATCCAGGTCAACACCACGCTGATCTTCTCGCCCAGCCAGGCGCTTCTGGCCGCCAAGGCGGGATCGCGTTTCGTCAGCCCGTTTATCGGCCGTCTCGACGACATCTCTCAGGAGGGGATGGAAATCGTGGAGCAGATTCTGGTGATTTTCGATCAATACGGTTTTGATACTGAAGTCATCGTAGCCAGCATCCGCCACCCTCGCCACGTCGTCGACGCCGCCCTGCTCGGCGCCCATATCGCCACGATCCCCTATTCCGTCATCGCCAAGCTGATCAGCCATCCTCTCACCGATCGCGGGGTCGAGAAGTTTCTTAAGGACTGGGGAAAAGTCAAAATATGAGCCGCCCTTCTGAAGGAGGGGGCATCATGAGCATTCAAAAAAAAATCGAAGATCTCACCAACAGAAACCGTCTGGCCGAATTGGGAGGAGGAGCCGAGCGAATCGAAAAACAGCATAAATCGGGGAAGCTGACGGCCCGGGAACGGATCGGTCTTCTGCTCGATGACGGCACTTTTCAGGAAATGGACAAACTCGTTGTCCACCACAGCGTCGATTTCGGGATGGAAAAGAAACGCATCCCGGGGGACGGAGTGGTCTCAGGTTTCGGCCGGGTAGACGGCCGACAGGTCTTCGTTTTCGCCCAGGACTTCACGGTTTTCGGCGGCTCCTTGAGCGGCGCCAACGCCGATAAAATCGTCAAGATCATGGACCTGGCCTTGAAGGTCGGCGCGCCGATCATCGGGCTCAATGATTCGGGCGGCGCCCGGATCCAGGAAGGGGTCGCCAGCCTGGCGGGCTATGCGGACATCTTTCTTCGGAACGTGCTGGCGTCGGGAGTCGTTCCTCAGATCTCGGCGATCATGGGACCCTGCGCGGGCGGCGCCGTTTACTCGCCCGCCATCACGGATTTCATCATCATGACCAAAGAGATCAGCAACATGTTCATCACCGGGCCGGAAGTCATCAAGGCCGTTACCCATGAAGAGGTCAGCATGGAGGAACTGGGAGGGGCCGAGACGCATAATGCTTTGAGCGGAGTCGCCCATTTCGCGGCCGAGAACGAACAGCAGGCCCTGGCCTTTATCCGGGAGCTGCTTTCTTTCATGCCCGGCAACAACCTGGAGGATCCCCCGGAGAGGGAGACCTCCGATCCCTGGGACCGGATGAGCGAAGAGGCGAATTTTTTGGTCCCGGCCGATCCCTATCTGCCCTATGATATCCGGAGGGTCATTCGGGAGGCGGTTGATGAGAACTATTTCTTCGAGGTTCAGGCCGAATACGCCAAGAACATCGTCATCGGATTCGGCCGGCTGGCGGGAAAGCCGGTCGGTATCGTCGCCAATCAGCCCGATCATCTGGCCGGAGCTTTGGACATCAATGCCTCCGACAAGGGGGCCCGGTTTGTCCGTTTTTGCGATGCCTTCAACATCCCCCTCGTGACGTTTGAGGACGTTCCCGGATTCCTGCCCGGCGTCGCCCAGGAACACGGCGGCATCATCCGCCATGGGGCGAAGCTCCTTTACGCTTTCGCCGAGGCGACGGTTCCCAAGATCACCGTGATCACCCGCAAAGCCTACGGGGGCGCTTATTGCGTCATGGCCTCGAAACACATCCGCGCCGACATCAACTTGGCCTTTCCGACCGCCGAGATCGCGGTCATGGGACCGGAGGGGGCGGTGAATATCGTCTATAAACGGGAGTTCAACGGGATAAAAAATTCTCTGGATACCCGGAACGCCAAGATCACTGAATTCCGGGAG
>JAFGRZ010000021.1 GCA_016934895.1 Candidatus Aminicenantota bacterium | reverse complement strand
TCTACCAGAGCGGCTACGGCTGGGACTGGGAGAATCCGCACCTTGAGATCTGGCTCAAGAAAAAAGACGACCCTGATTACCTGAAAAAGATCGAGCTCAAGGTCGGCCGGACGGCCGGCGTTGAAGGCGAGGACATCCTCCTGACGGCCACCCGATTCCTGCCCGATTTCGTCCTGGACGAGAACAACCGGCCCCAGACGCGCTCGCTCGAACCCAGAAATCCGGCCGCCTTCATCAGCGGCAGCCGCGATGGAGCGGAGATCTTCTCCGGCTGGATCTTCGCCAAGTTCCCCGACTTCGCCCAGATGCACCAGGCCGCCGAAACGGAATTCAAGCCCGAACTCAAGGACGTCCAGGCCCCCCAATATTCCGTCATTCAGACAGCCAAGGACCCCGGGGTCTCCTTCATCTGGATCGGCTGCACGGTCCTGATGCTCGGCCTCTTCCTGGCCTTCTACTGGCCGACCCGGGAGATCCGCCTCGTCCTGGAAGACACCCAAGGCCGGACCAATCTCTTCGCGGGCGGTGTTGCAAGCAAAAGCCGGGAAGCCTTTCAAGCGGAATTCGAGGCTCTCATCAAGACACTGAGGAAGACGAAATGAACGAACCCAACTTTTTCACCCTGACTTTTATCCTGTATATCGGCGCGGCCCTGCTCGACCTGGCCTTTCTCTATTCCAAGCGGGAGAGCCTGGCCAGAACGGGTTCCGCGATCGCTCTCCTCGGCCTCGCCCTGCACACCATCGCCCTGATTCTCCGGACCATCGAGAGCGGCCACGCCCCCTTCACCAACATGTACGAAAGCCTGTCTTTTTTTGCCTGGGCGACCGTCTTTGCTTATCTCGTCATCGAGTGGAAGTTCAAGGTCCGGAAGCCGGGCGCTTACCTTCTTCTCATCGTCATCGCTCTGATGGCCCTGGCCTCTTCCCCGCTCATGCCCAAGGAGGCCGCGCCACTCATCCCGGCCCTCCAGAGCTACTGGCTCTGGCTCCACGTGTCGGTGACACTACTCGGAGAGGCGTTTTTCGCCATCGCCTTCGTCACCAGCCTCATGTACCTCCGGGCCGACACCAGGGAAAAAAAGGGCATCGCCCAAAAAACGGGACTCACCGCCGAGCGGCTGGACTCGATCAGCTACCGGACGATCGCCATCGGTTTTCCGCTCTTCACCCTGGGCGGGCTTGTCTTCGGCATGGTCTGGGCCTACAAGGCCTGGGGAAGCTACTGGAGCTGGGATCCCAAGGAGGTCTGGAGCCTGATCACCTGGTTCGTCTTCGCCCTGTACCTCCACACCCGGATCGTCATGGGCTGGAAAGGAAGGCGGTCGGCGGCTGTCGCAATCATCGGCTTCCTCGCCGCCCTGTTCACCTACTTCGGCGTCAACTACCTCCTGGCGGGGCTCCATTCCTATGCCTGATCCGAAGCACGACGATATCCTGACAAAGGAATGGGGGGAGGGGGAAGACCCAGACGACATGACGAGCGCTCCCCGGGAAGAAAAACCTCGGAAAAGGAAGAGGAAAAAAAGGCGGCTCTTCGTCCTTGGCGGGATTGTCTTCCTGTTCCTTCTCTTCGCCGGCGCGGCCGAGTACACCTCCCACTCCAAATTCTGCTCCAGCTGCCACTATATGAAGCCCTTCTACCAAAGCTGGCAGGAATCCAAGCACGCGGACATCGAGTGCAGCGCCTGCCATTACCCGCCGGGGATCCGGTCGTTCCTCCGCGTCAAGCTGGAAGGGCTCAACCAGGTCCTCCGCTATTGGACCAAGCTCTACGTCAAGTCCAAGCCCTGGGCCGAGATCCCGGACGAAAGCTGCCTCCAGGAGGGCTGCCACGATAGAAGGCTCCTCGAGGGCCGCGTTCAGTTCAAGAGAGTCGTCTTCGACCACAAGGTTCACCTCGGGGACCTGAGGAGGGGAAAGACGCTGCGCTGCACCAGCTGTCACTCCCAGATCGTCCAGGGAGACCACATCACCGTTACCGAAAGCACCTGTTTCATCTGTCATTTCAAGACGGGCGCACACGACCCGGCGATCGCCTCTTGCTTCCACTGCCACCTCCAGGAAGACCTCAGCTCCGAAAAGGTCCGCTTCAATCACGCCGTGGCCTATGAGAAAAACTTCGCCTGCGACAAGTGCCACAGCCAAATCATTCTCGGCGACGGGGCCGTTCCCCGCGAGAACTGTTACAAGTGCCATTTCGAGAGGGACCGCCTGGACAGATACGATGAGACCGACCTGATGCACGCGACGCACATCGCTTCCCACAAGATCGAGTGCAACCAGTGTCATCTGGAGATCCAGCACAAGATCGTCAAGGACATCGAGACGATCGCCGACTGCCGGACCTGCCACACCGGCTTCCACCAGGCCCAGAAGATTCTCTATACCGGTGAAGGCGGGAAGGGCGTGCCTCACCCGGCGCCCAACGTCATGCTGGAAAAGGGCCTGAGCTGCAAGGGCTGCCACATGTTCCACGAAGAAGCCGGAGGGAAGCTGGTCAAGAGCGACACCCTGGTCTCCCGCGAGAAGGCCTGCGAATCCTGTCACGGGGAAGGATTCGGCCGGCTCCTCCGGAACTGGCAGGTTTCGACCGATAAAAAACTCGGCGAGATCAAGTCCGTTTACGCCAGGGCCGACGCCGAGATCGCCGCCTCCCGGGGCGCTGAAAAAGCCGAGGCCCAAGAGCTTCTTCGGGAGGCCGCCTTTAACATCGATATCGTCGAGAAGGGCAAGGCCGTCCATAATATCACTTACTCCCAGGAACTTCTGCTGGCCGCATTCGGCCGGATGGAGGAAGCTCTCGATGCTGCCGGTTCCTCCTATCGTCCGGAAAAATTGGGTATCGAAATGGCGGCCGCCCCCGGAGAGTGCTTGCAGTGCCATGCCGGGATCGAGGAGATCGACAGCGAGATCTTCGGCCTGTCCTTCCCTCATAAGACCCATGTCGTCGGCCGGAAAATGGAGTGCGGCACCTGCCATTCCAACGCTCGCCGCCACGGCGAACTGACGAGCTCCAGGCAAAGCTGCGCCGCTTGCCATCACGGGGAAATCGGCGAAAACTGCGGCCGCTGCCATGTCGTCCAGGCGGCGCTTTACCAAGGAGGCACTTTCGCCGGCTGGGATGTGCCCGCGGATATCATGGCCGAAGCCGGCGCGGATTGCGACGCCTGTCATGAACAGCAAGACGGGGCGATCAGCCGTTCCGACGCCTCCAACTGCGTCAACTGCCACGAGGCAGACTATCAAAAAACCTTCGTGGAATGGCAGAACGCCTACCGCGAGCTCCGGAACGCGCTCGACGCCGCGCTGGCCGCCAAGACAAGGGAGGATCTCAGCCGGGAAGGCCGGGCCCGCCTGGCCGAGATCGAAAGATCGCTCCAAAAGCTCGACCGGGACGGAAGCTCGGGAATCCATAACTCACAGTTTTTCCAGGACGTCTTGACAAAGCTCACCAGCGCCATACAATCTATCGCATAAAACGACGGATATGAACAGACGACGGTTCGTCAATTTTTTCCTGGGCGGGTCGCTCCTGGGGACGGCGGCCTCGCTCCTCTATCCCCTCATCCGTTACCTCATCCCGCCCCGCCAGGCGGAGGCGACCGCCAAACGGGTCGTCGCCGCCAAGGTCGGGGAACTGGCGCCCAACTCGGCCAAGCTTTTCCGGTTCGGGAGCTCTCCAGCCCTCCTCATCCACACGGCCGACGGCGAGCTCCGCGCCTTCTCCGCCATCTGCACTCATCTCACCTGCACCGTCAACTACGAGGGCGAAACCGGGACCCTTTACTGTCCCTGTCACAACGGCCGTTTCGACCTCGCCGGGAACGTCCTCTCCGGTCCGCCCCCGCGTCCCCTGCACACCTTTAAGGTCGAGGTTTCAGGCGAGGATATCTTCGTCTCGAGGGAAGACTGAGTTGAGCACCTGGCGGGAAAAAGCGCTGGCCTACCTTGAGCCGCGCTTCCAGCTCTCCGCGCTCTGGGAGTTCGCCCGGAAAAAGAAAGTCCCCGAACACAAGCATTCCTTCTGGTATTTCTTCGGCGGCATCTGCCTCTTCCTCTTCTTCCTCCAGGTCCTGACGGGGATACTGCTCCTTCTTTATTACACGCCGTCGGTGGACGCCGCCCATGAAAGCATCCGGTTCATCATGAGCCAGGTCCGGTTCGGCTGGCTCATCCGTTCGGTCCACAGCTGGACGGCCAACATCCTGATCGGCGTCATCTTCGTCCACATGTTCAGCGCGTTCTTCCTTAAAGCTTACCGGCCGCCGCGCGAGCTGACCTGGATGACCGGCTTCGTCCTTCTCGTCCTCTTCATGGCCTTCGGGTTCTCCGGCTATCTGCTGCCCTGGAACGAATTGTCGTTTTTCGCGACGCGTGTGGGCACGGATATCGCCGGTGTGATCCCCTTTTTCGGGAAAGCCTTGAAGACGTTCATCCTGGGTGGACCGGAAGTCTCCGGAGCCACCCTGACCCGCTTTTTCTGGCTCCACGTGGCCGTCCTGCCGGCCGTCGCCCTGGTCATAATGGGCATCCACATCATCCTGGTGCAGACGCTGGGGATGAGCCGGCCGATCAACGTCCGCGTCTCCAGGGAAATATCGTTCTTTCCGGATTTCATCCTCAAGGACGCGCTCGGCTGGCTCCTCATCCTGGTTGTTGTCGGCGTCGTCTGCGTTTTCTTCCCCTGGGAAATCGGGCCGAAGGCGGACCCGTTCGCCTCGACGCCTCTGGGCATCAAGCCGGAGTGGTATTTCACCTTCATGTTTACCACCCTGAAGATCGTCCCCGCGCATATTTTCAAGATCGAGGGCGAGGTCCTGGCCATCCTGGGGTTCATGCTCGGCGGCCTTCTCCTCATGCTCGTTCCTTTCCTGGACCGCCAGGCGGCGCGGGAAAAGAGAAGCCCGGTCTTCACGGTCATCGGGCTGGCCGTTCTGGCCTACATCGTCATCCTGACGGCCCTGACATACCTGGCCCCCAAC
>JAFGRZ010000154.1 GCA_016934895.1 Candidatus Aminicenantota bacterium | reverse complement strand
ACTCCCATCGGAACTCCCGGCCACCATTGGGCGGCGGTCGCCTGCGGCGGAATGTCCATCGGCCACAAGTGCCTGGCCACCGCGGCCAAGGTGATGGCCGCATCTTGTTTGGATTTTCTCTCCTCTCCAGAGACCATTAAGAAGATGCGGGAGGAATGGACGACCCGGAAAAAGGGTAGGGAATACAAGTCCCCGTTGCCGGCGGACCTGAAACCCCGGGTTCTGCCCAGGAAAGACGAATCCTCTTGATCAGAAAGAAACTTCTGGCCACCAAGAGCCTGGAGGACCTCTCCCAGGAAGCCTTCGCCGCGACACATGGGCTGAAGAGGGTCCTCGGCCCCTGGCACCTGATCTTTCTCGGGATCGGTGCGATCGTCGGGGCCGGGATTTTCGTCATCACGGGCCACGCGGCCGCTCAATACGCCGGACCGGGCGTCACCCTCTCTTTTGTCCTGGCGGGCCTGACCTGCTCTTTTGCGGGCCTGTGTTACGCCGAGTTCGCCTCGCTCATCCCCATCGCCGGAAGCGCCTACACTTATGCCTACGCGACGCTCGGGGAGTTCTTCGCCTGGATCATCGGCTGGGACCTCATCCTCGAATACTCGCTAGGCGCCACCGCAGTCTCGATCGGCTGGTCGGGCTATATCGTCAGCTTTCTTAAGGATCTTGGGATCAACTTCCCGGCTGCCCTCGCCGACGCGCCCTTTGCCTTTGATCCCCAGCACCACACCTGGACGGCCACGGGGGCGATCTTCAACCTGCCGGCGTTTTTCATCATTGCCCTGATCACGATCTTGCTCGTCAGAGGGATCAAAGAGTCGGCGACGGTCAACGCCGTCATCGTTTTCCTCAAGATCGCGGTGATCCTGATCTTCATCGGCGTCGGCATCTTCTTCATCAAACCGGAGCTTTGGAAACCCTTCATCCCGGCCAACCAGGGGCAGTTCGGGTTCTTCGGGATGAGCGGGATCCTGCGGGGGGCGGGGGTCATGTTCTTCGCTTACCTGGGTTTCGACGCCGTCTCGACGGTCGCCCAGGAGGCGCGCAATCCCCAGCGCGACATGCCCCGCGGTATTCTGGGCAGTCTGGCCGTCTGCACGGTTATTTATATCGCTTTTTCGCTCGTGCTGACCGGCGTAGTCTCATATACGCAGCTGAACGTGCCCGCTCCGGTGGCCGTGGCCATCGACGCCATGCGGGTTCTCTGGCTCTCGCCGCTCATCAAGATCGCGGCCGTGGTCGGTTTGATTTCAGTCTTGATCGTCCAGCTCATGGGCCAGCCGCGCATCTTTTTCTCGATGGCGACCGACGGGCTGCTTCCCCGGGCAGCGTCCAAGGTCCATCCGAAGTATAGGACGCCCTATGTGACGACAATCGCGACCGGGACGGGTGTGGCCATCGCCGCGTCGCTTTTGCCGATAGGAATTGTGGGTGAACTGGTCAGCATCGGGACGCTGCTCGCCTTCGTCATCGTCTGCGCCGGGGTGCTTGTGCTGCGCTATACGCATCCGGAGATACCGAGGCCGTTCAGAACTCCGGGAGTGCCGTTCATCCCGGTCCTCGGCATCCTCAGCTGCTTCTATCTTATGGTCGGGCTCCCCAAGGACACCTGGGTTCGGCTGCTGGGCTGGATGGGGCTCGGGCTCGTTATCTATTTCGCCTACGGCATCCGCAAGAGCCGCCTGCGCCAGAAGGAAAAAACGCGGACAATTTATCTTTCTTAGTTTGGCCGGGACTGCCCTCATCATTTCCCGCGGCTTTTTTTTGGAAGAGAGCCAACCTTTCTCTCCCTTGAAGCGTATTCTAAAATGTAGAAAAAGTGATGGATAATTGAACATGCTGACAAAATTAGAAGAATTTATCCTTCTTTCCGTCTGGAGACTCGGAGAAAACGCTTACGGCGCCACCATCTTCAGATACATTTGTGATACAACCGGAAAAAACCTGTCCCTCGGCGGCGTCTATTTTCCCTTGGAAAGACTGACGCATCAGGGGTATCTCCGTTCCTATATGGGGATAACGACCCCAGAGCGCAAAGGACTGAGCCGCCGTTATTACAAGCTCACCCCTAAAGCCACAGCCGCCCTTGAGGAGTTGAGGCGGATCAACGAAACCATGTGGGCCGGATTCCCGGATTGGGCGGCTTCAGTCCAGTCGATTTCGAAATGAGAAATAACCAACCTTCGCAGTCCCTGCCTTTTCGTCTGGCCCGCTGTGCTCTCGAGCGGAACGGCCATCTTCCTTTGCTCGGAGACTTCAGCGAAATCTATCACGACATGGTCCGGACCCGAGGCCTCTTCAGGGCGCGCCTCTGGTGCGCGGGACAGATCGTCCGGTCCATACCGGCGGTTATCGCCTATTCCAGTTCATGGAGTGTCATTATGCTTGCCAACTACATCAAGATTGCGATCAGAAACATCAAGCGCCAAAAGGGTTATTCCTTCATCAACGTCTTTGGGCTGGGCCTCGGAATGGCCTGCGCAGTTCTGATCTTCCTCTGGGTTCAGGATGAACTGGGCTATGACCGCTTTCACGAAAAGGCGGAAAGGATCTACCGTGTCGAGTTCGACCAGAGATATTCCACCGGGCTCTTCCACGTCGGCGTGACCTGCTATCCCCTCGGGCCCGCCGTAAAAAAGGAAGTACCCGAGGTGGCGGAGGTGGCGCGGGTGGTCCGTTTGGGTTCGGTCCTTTTCCGCCAGGCCGAAAAAGCGATGTATGAAGACAACATCGTTGCCGTCGATCCCTCCTATCTGGACATATTCAGCTTTCCCTTGGAGAGCGGAGACAAGAAAACTGCCCTGAGCGACATCCATTCCATCGTTCTTTCTCAACCGATGGCGAAAAGGTTTTTTGGCGAAAAAGATCCCCTCGGACAGGTCATCAACATGAACAACCTTTGGGACGTGAAAGTCACCGGCGTCCTCAAAGAGATCCCCGCCAATTCCACGCTTCGGTATTCTTGTCTCATTCCCTTTGATGTCCTCGCGGCCGCTGGGAGGAGGGTCGACAACTGGCAGGGGAATTCCATCTTGACCTATGTCCTTCTGGGAGAACAGAATTCGGCGGAAATGGCAACGAAAAAGATCCAGTCCACCGTGGCGAAGCACAATCCTGACGGCGCCCGCGATCAGGCTTACACGCTTCAGCCTTTGACGCGCCTCCATCTCTACGGCCATTATGGATTCGACCGGTCGATGGGACCGATCAAATACGTATACATATTTTCTTTCATCGCTTTTATTGTGCTGCTCGTCGCCTGCATCAACTTCATGAATCTGGCCACCGCCCGGTCCGGCAAGCGTTCCAGAGAAGTGGGCATGCGCAAAGTTGTGGGCGCTCTGAAGAGCCAAATCGTCCGCCAGTTCTACATCGAGTCCATCGTTTACACTCTGATCGCACTCCTGCTGGCGGTTCTTCTGGTCTATCTCTCGCTTCCTTTCTTTAACACCCTGTCCGGGAAGCACCTTTCGCTCCAATCCGTCGATTTCACCGCTGCGCTCCTGGGGCTATTGGGCATCGCCGTCTTCACCGGCGTGCTGGCCGGAAGCTATCCCTCTATGTTCCTCTCCGCTTTTCAGCCCTCCCTGGTTCTGAAGGGCATGCTCAAGAAGGGGAGAGGCGGGAGAGGCCGCTTCAGGAGGATCCTCGTCGTCACCCAGTTCTCCCTGTCTGTGGCCCTGATTATCGGAACAGGGGTGGTCCTCAGGCAGTTGGATTTCATGAAAAGCGTGGACACCGGCTATGACAAAGACAATATCATCTATGTGTCCTTGCGAGGCAATACGAGGGAATCCTTTGACATCCTCAAGGCGGAGATACTCAAGAGTCCGGTGGTCAGAGACGTCACGGCTTCCGGTGAGCTTCCCTCCGCCGTTTATAGCAACACCGACGGCGTGACATGGGAGGGACAAGACCCCGACTCCAGCATCTCCTTTTCCATGCTCACTGTGGACAATGATTTTGTGCGGACGATGGGCTTGGAGCTTCTCGAAGGGCGGGACTTTTCAAGAGAATATCCGGCCGATGCCGAATCCGGCGTCATCATCAACGCCAAGGGACGCCAGGTCATGGGTAAGACGAACGTGGCGGGAGACCGAATGAGGATCGGCGAAGATGAGGTTGCAATTGTCGGTGTGGTCAAGGATTTTAACTTCCAGTCCCTTCGTGAGGAGGTGGAACCGCTGTTCATGT
>JAFGRZ010000020.1 GCA_016934895.1 Candidatus Aminicenantota bacterium | reverse complement strand
GACGAGCCGCTGTCGGTGGCCCAGTTGATCCCGGCGACGGGAGCGATCATCGTCACGACGCCCCAGGACGTTTCCGTCCTGGATTCGCGGAAGGCCGTCGTCTTTGCCTTGAAGCTCAACCTGAAGATCCTGGGGATCGTCGAGAACATGAGCGGGATGACCTGTCCGCATTGCGGACAGAGGATCGACCTTTTCAAAACGGGCGGCGGCGAAGAGGCGGCGGCGGACATGAACATCCCCTTTCTCGGAAGGATCCCGGTCGATCCCCGCATCGTCGTCTCCGGGGACGAAGGGAAACCGTTCGCCGTCCATCAGGCCGATTCCGAGGCGGCTGCCGCCTTCCGGGAAATCGTGGACAAGATCCTGAACGAAAAGACCTCATGAAGTCACGGAGGAGAGGGCGATCGTGAAAAAAATCGGCGTCATCATCTGTGGGCGCTATCAAACCTGCGGTGGAGGGAAATGCTTCCGGGCCGTGCGCGAGCGGGTGGGAGGATTCGCCCGCTATCCCAAGGACGAGCCCGTCGAGGTGGTCGGCTATTCCTACTGCGGAGGCTGCCCGGGCGGGAATATCGAGTATGTTCCGGAGGAGATGAAGAAGAACGGGGCCGAAGTCATTCATCTGGCCACCGGGTTGGTGGTCGGCTACCCGCCCTGCCCTCGTCTCCGCCAATTTAAGGAATTCATCGAGACACGATATGAGCTTCCTGTGGTGGTCGGCACTCATCCTATTCCTTTGAAATACATGGAGGTGCACAGCCGGCTTCCCTTCTGGAAAAACACGAAGATGGAGGAGCTGGCCGGCGACCTGATGAAGGAAGACAAGGAAATCATGGAATCCTATAACTGAAGGAGGTCACATGCCAGGAAGAGGACAAGGACAAGGACAGGGACAGGGAAGGGGGTTGGGAAGAGGCGGGGGCCGCGGCCGGATGGGAGGACAGGGCCTCGGGCTGGGCGGCTCTTGCGTTTGCCCCTCCTGCGGACATAGAGTTTCTCATGGGAGGGGAGTGCCCTGCGTCCAGCTCAATTGCCCCAAGTGCGGGAGCAAGATGACCCGCGCCGATTGACATCGGAATCCCATGCCCATCTACGAATACAGATGCCGGGACTGCGGCCGGAAAACGGAGGTCCTGGTCCGGTCGGCCGATCACGATCCCGAACTGTCCTGCCGTCATTGCCGGAGCCGGAATCTGGAAAAAATGATTTCCTCTCCGGCCGCCGTCAGAATGGGTTCTTCCTCTCTCCAGGGAAAGACCTGTTGCGGGAATGACGAACGCTGTGCGATGCCGCCCTGCTCAACGGGAGGAACATGCCGGCGCGATTGAGACCGCGTTTGGGAAGAAAATCAGGGTGTCAGATGAAAAATCAGTCAGGAGGAATGCGTGACCACTCAAAGAGATGATCTTTTCACCGCCGTGATTCATGCCGGGCAGCACCCCGATCCCCTCTTCCGCGGCGTTTCCGTTCCCATTTATCAGTCATCCACCTTCGCCTTCGAGAGCGCCGAACAGGGAGCCGCGCTGTTCCAGGGCAAAGAGGACGGCTATATCTACACCCGGATCGGCAACCCGACGACCAAAGCACTGGAAGATTGCGTGTCCATTCTCGAAAAGGGTTACGGCGGGCTGGCCACGGCCACGGGGATGGCGGCGATCACCACGACCCACCTGGCCTTTCTCGACCGTGACGCCCACGTGATCTGCACCGACGCCGTCTATGGCCCATCCCGGACGGTCGTGGAGAACGAGTTCTCCAGGTTCGGCGTCCGGGCCGACTTCATCGACACGTCCGACATCGAGAAGGTCAAAAATAGCCTCCGGCCCAACACCCGGATGCTTTTTGTGGAAACTCCGGCCAACCCCACCATTGTCCTGACCGACATCCGGGCCTGCGCCGCCCTGGCCAAGGAGAGGGGGATCCTGCTGGTCGTCGACAACACCTTTTCCAGCCCCGTCCTTCAGAATCCCTTGGAGCTGGGAGCGGATATCGTCATCCACAGCCTGACCAAGTTTCTCAACGGTCACAGCGACGTCGTCGGCGGGATGATCGTGGCCAAGGAGGAACGCCACTTCAAGCGCCTGCGCAAGGTGCTCACGCTGATGGGCGGAACCATGGATCCGCACCAGGCCTGGCTGGTCCTCCGGGGCGTCAAGACACTGGCCCTGCGCGTCGAAAAAAGCCAGGACAACGCCATGAAGTTGGCCCGTTTTTTGGAATCGCATCCGGGAGTGAGCTGGGTCAACTACCCCGGTCTCGAAAGCCATCCCCAGCACGCCCTGGCCAAAGAACAGATGAAAGGCTTTGGCTCGATGCTCTGTTTCGGGCTCAGGGGCGGTTTTGAAGCCGGGCGAAAAATGATCAACGCCGTCAAGCTCTGCACCCTGGCTGTCTCTCTGGGTGGAGTGGAGAGTTTGATCCAGCATCCAGCCAGCATGACCCACGCAGGGGTGTCCGAGCAAGAGAGAAAGGCCGCCGGGATCAGCCAAGAGCTGATCCGCCTGTCGGTCGGCTGCGAGGGCACCGAGGATATCAGGGAGGACCTCGACCAGGCGTTACGCCTGGCCAAAATGGAATAAAGTCGGGAGGAGTGTGACATTGATCATCTCGGTGGCCAGCGGAAAAGGAGGAACGGGCAAGACAACCGTAGCGGTCAATTTGGCGCTCGCCCTTCAGCCTGACCGCCCCGTTCAATTCCTGGACTGCGACGTCGAAGAACCGAACGCGCATTTTTTCCTGAAGCCTCGAATCGAGGAAAGCGTTGAGGTCTTCACCCCCGTTCCCGAGATCGATGACAAGCTCTGCACGTACTGCGGCCGGTGCGCCGAGGTTTGCGCTTACAATGCCCTGGCGGTTCTCAAGGACACGGTCCTCGTCTTCTCCGAGCTCTGCCATGGTTGCGGTGCCTGCCGCCTTTTCTGCCCGGAAAAAGCGATCCGGGAGGTCGGGAAGCGGATCGGCGTCATCGAGTCCGGTCAGGCCGGCCGCATCCGGTTCGGCCACGGCCGGCTGGACGTCGGCCAGGCCATGTCCCCGCCGCTCATCCGGGCCTTGAAAAAGAAAATGGATCCGGAATGGACCGTCCTCATCGACGCGCCGCCCGGAACGAGCTGCCCCGTCATCGAATCCCTGAAGAGGAGCGAGTTCTGTCTCCTTGTGACCGAGCCGACGCCCTTCGGGCTTCACGATCTCGAGCTCGCCGCCGGGGCGGCAAAAGAAATGAAGATTCCCTGCGGGGTCGTGATCAACAGGGCATCCCTGGGCAACGGAGACCACGCTGTCCGCGATTTCTGCGCCCGGGAGGGAATCCCCGTTATGATGACGATTCCCTTCGACAGGAAGATCGCCGAAGCGTACTCGCGCGGGCAGACCATTGTCGAGACCTTCCCGGCCTACCGGAAGGCGTTCCTGGAGTTATTCGAGAGTATCGGAAAGTCATTGTCATGAAACAGATCGTTGTCATCAGTGGAAAGGGAGGGACCGGAAAGACGGTTTTGTCGGCCTGCTTCGCCGTCCTGGCCGAAAATGCCGTCCTGGCCGATGTCGATGTCGATGCCTCGAACCTCCATCTTCTCCTTCATCCCGAGATCCGCGAAAGGCATGTTTTCCGGAGCGGTCAGAAAGCCAGGATCGACGTGGAGAAATGCACCGGCTGCGGAATTTGCCTGCCGCTTTGCCGGTTCAACGCCCTGACTGAAAACGGAGAAGGGAAGGTCTCTGTGGAATCTTTCTCCTGCGAAGGCTGCGGTGTGTGTTATCACGTCTGTCCGGAGAAGGCCTT
>JAFGRZ010000153.1 GCA_016934895.1 Candidatus Aminicenantota bacterium | reverse complement strand
CCCAGTCCGGACTTGCGAAACAGCCAGGGCAGGAAATCGCCGCCGCTTCCCGCGGTCTCGTTGACCAGCATGACCTTGGGGCCGGGGACCATGGCGTTCGGAGTCCGGTAATCATGTCCATAGCGGGTCGCCCACATGGCGTAGAATTGTCTCTTCAGGAAATCGATGTAATAATCGGCCAGCGAGCCGCCGCCGTTGAACCGCTCGTCGATGATGATCGCCTCCTTGTCGGCCTGGGGGAAGAAGTAGCGTTTGAAATAGGTGTGTCCCATCTCGGCTGTATTGGGGACATAGACGTAGGCGACGCGGCCGCCGGTCGCCTCCTCGACCTTTTTCAGGTTCCCCTCCACCCAGTCGCGGTTGCGGAGGGCGGAATCACTGGGGATGGGAACGACCTCGACGGTCCGGGATCCCGTCCCGTCCGGATTCGGCCCGACCGTGATCTCGACGATCTTGCCGGCCGTGTTCTCGAAAAGGCTGTAGGCGTTGACCGGTGGCTTAAGGTCCGTGCCGGCGACCGCCAGCAGGTATTCCCCCTGCTTGACGTCCACGCCGGGTTCGGTGAGCGGAGAGCGCAGTTCGGGATTCCAATTCAGACCGCCAAAGACTTTCTTGAACCTGTAGCGCCCGTCCTCGACGGCGAAGTCCGCTCCCAGGAGACCGCCGGCCACGCGCTTGGGCTCGAAGAGCTGGTCCCCTCCCCCGCTGTAGCTGTGGCCGACGACGAGCTCGCTGCACAACCACTGGATCAGCCGGTTGAGGTCGTTGCGGCAGCTCAGATGGGGGACGAATGCGGCATATTTCTTTTTCATCGCGGGCCAGTCGGCACCGTGCATGTTGGGGTCGTAGAAGTAGTCGCGGTTGATCCGCCAGACTTCGTTAAAGATCTGCTTCCATTCGGCCCGGAGGTCAATGCGCACCTCGATCGACTCCAGGTTGAGCTTTCCCTTCCCCGGCTCGGGTTTTCCAGCCGCCGGGACGATCCAGAACGAGCCCTGGAGCATGTACCCGATCTTTTTCTTGTCCGCGGTCAGCATGAAGCCCTCGGCCGCCGGGATGACGATATCGTCTTTGCGGGCTTTCATATCGTAGTGGTGAAGCGCCCCCGCCTGACCCTGAAATTCAACCGGAGCGCCTCCCCCGATGGATTTCGTCTCCAGATAATAGATCTGTCCTTCCTCTCCGGCCTGAAGGTTCCAGTAATATCCGGTGGAAACGGGCAGGGCCAGAATGCGGTGGTCGAGGCCGTCGAAGTCGATCCGGAATTTTTCCTCCTTCTTTTCTTCCTCTTTCTTCTCGCCGGCCTTTCCTTCCTCCTTTTTCTCCGCCATTTCCGCCTTTTCCGCCGGCTTCTCCTCGTCACTCTCCTTGGCCAGCGGTGAGGGCAAATCACTCCTCAGCACCGCGAGATAGATGGCGCTGGTCATGCGCATGTCGGCGTTGGATTGGTCGAACCAGTTCTTGACCGGCCCGGCATCGGTGCTTCCGAAAAAGTAGAGGTACTTGCCGCTCTTGTCGAAGACCGGCTCGGCGGCCTCGCTCATGCCGTCGGTAATGGGAAACGATTTGTTTTGTTCGAGGGAATAGGCGTGGATCTGCTGGATGGAGGCCTTGGTGTTAAGGGTGTAAACGATCCACTGGGAGTCGGAGGACCAGACCGTGGTCGCCGTCCGGGTGCGGAAGGGACCGTAATAATATTCCTGGGCGATTTTCTTGACATCCCCGGACTTGAGGTCGATCCAGAAAAGGGTCAACGAGTTGTCGGCGAAGGAGATCTTCCGGCTGTCGGGCGACCAGACGAGAGATTCGTAAAAGCCGGCCCCGTCGATTTCGTACTTCTTGGGCTCGCCCTTGCCGTCCTGGCTTCGCACGTAGAGCTCGTATTCCCCTGAAGCGTCGGATATGTAGGCGATGGATTTCCCGTCGGGCGACCAGACCGGACTTCGCTCGTTGGAGCCCGGCGTGTTGGTGATGTTGCGGAAGTCCCCTTTCTCGGCAGGAACGGTCACGATCTCGCCCCGGAAATCGAAAACGGCCCGCGCGCCGGAGGGCGAGACATCTCCGCTCCGGATCCACTGCGGACCCCGGACATAGCGCGGCCGAAGCTCAAGCAGGTCGGCGGCGAGGCCGATGGTGAGCTTTGTGGTTTTTGCGGTTTGCGGGTCCAACAGATGGAGATAGCCGGCTTGCTCAAAGACGATCTTGCCGGCGCCGATGGAAGCGTTCAGGATGGGAAAGTCAGTGAACTTCGTCAGCTGGCTGATCGCCTTGGACCTGGTGTCATAGACAAACAGGTTGAACTCGCCGGCGCGGTCGGAGAGAAAATAGATCTTATCGCCCATCCACATCGCCTGAACGTCATTCGATCGTCCTTCGGGCTGGGGGATCTTAATGACGGAATAATCGCTCACCTTGAGGATCCAGATCTCCGAGACCCGTCCTCCGCGGTAGTGCTTCCATTCCGTGAACGCGTCGGCAAGAGGGTTATAGGCGATATATTGCCCGTCTGGTGAGAAGGCCGCCCGGAAGATCGTCGGGATCTTATATTCCTCGGGAAATCCGCCTTCGACGGAAACGCTGTAGAGTTTGAGGCTCCCGGGTGTCGCCATGCTCCGCGT
>JAFGRZ010000152.1 GCA_016934895.1 Candidatus Aminicenantota bacterium | reverse complement strand
CATTCACGTTCGGCCGGTGGGAAGTCGTTCGGATCGTAGGTGGGCCAGGAAGCCATGGCCAGGACCTCGCCGGACCGGGGATGAGAAATGATGACCGTTCCCCAGCCGGCGGCGTGTTCGCGGATGGCCTTTTCCAGCTCGCGTTCGGCGATGTATTGGATGGTCGTATCGAGAGTCAAGATGAGATCCCGGCCCGGGGTGGACGTTTTGAGCACCTCCCAGTCGTACCGTCTTTTGTTGGCATCTCTTAGGATCAGGCTGCGGCCTTCGACGCCCGCCAGGCGGGCATTGTACTGGAGCTCGATACCGGCCAATCCCTGGTCGTCGATACCCACTCCGCCGAGGACGTGAGCCGCCAAAGTTCCAGCCGGATAGAACCGTTTGTTCTCCTCCTGAAAATGCACGCCGTTCAGGTTGAGCCGGGCGATCCGATCGGCCTGCTCCCGGCGGATCTTTCTCTTGATGAAAAGGAACGAATCCCCTGCTTGAACCCTGTTCTTGATCCCGGCCAGTTCCTTGGTGGAGAGCCCGAGGATTTTTTTCAGAGATTTCACCCGGTCGAACTGGACGGCGGCGGGTTCCTTATCGTTGGACAGGTAAAATACCGTGGGCGCCGGCAGGCTGCGGCCCAGGAGGATGCCGTGGCGGTCGGTGATCGTTCCCCGTTCCGGCACGATCGCGCGCTCGAGTTGGCTTTGCCGCCTGACTGCTTCACGGAAGTGGCGATAATCGATGACCTGGAGCTGGATGAGCCGCAAGGTCAGGACGACGAACCAGAGAAAAAAGAAGAACGCCAGGATGATCGTCCTCTTGAGGACGCGCCTTTGGTAGGAAGGGCCGAAGTCATGTCGGGTCATCGGTCCTCCCGGTGCCTTCGTAGATGATCTGTTCCGGTTTCGGCTCGACAAGATGGAGCACCTCTCGGGCGATTCGGTCCACTCTGTCCGGCGCCAGGAGCGCCGCCCGCTCCGCCTCGAGTCTCTTGATATCCTCTCTCAGCCGGGCCTGTTTCTCTTCGAGTCGGCTCATCTGGTAGCCGAGCTGGATAATCGCGGCCTGGTGCCAGATATAAAACGTCAGGGTGGAGACGGCCAGCAGGAGGCAGCCGGCTGCCGCCGCGATCTCCTTCTTTTCGAATTTTCTCCGGACCATCAGAGTTTCTCCGCCGCGCGCAACTTGGCCGGCTTGGAGCGCGGATTGGCGGCCGTCTCGTTCTCGCCCGGAGTGACCGGTTTCCGGGTGAGAAGGCGAACGAGAGGGGCGCTTGCGTCGCCTTTCGACAACCGGGCAAAGGTGCGTTTAACGATCCTGTCTTCGAGGGAATGAAAGGAGATGACCACGAGACGCGCCCCGGAGGGAAGCCGTTCCACCATCGTCTCAAGGAATTCGCCCAATCCCTGCAGTTCCTGATTGATCTCGATGCGCAGGGCCTGAAAGACCTTGGCCGCGGGGTGGATCTTGCCTTTCTGGGGGATCCAATGGCAGACCTGTTCGATGACCAGCCTGAGGGCGACCGTCGTCTCGAACTTATTGACTTTCCGTCGGGCGACGATTTCATGGGCCAGTCTCTTGGCCTGCCTCAGCTCCCCGTATTTTTGAAAGAGCTGGGCCAATCGCGGCTCCGAGTAGGTGTCGATGATCTTGAAGGCGGTCGTCTTGGTCCTCCGGTCCATCCGCATATCCAGCGGCCCGTTCTGATTGAAGCTGAAACCCCGTTCCGGAGAATCGAGCTGAAAGGAGGAGAGGCCCAGGTCGAGGAGCAATCCCCGGACCGACGGGAAATCGATATCCAAATCGGGAAGGCAGCGGAAATCCGCCTGGAAGAGGCGGACGCGGTCGGCAAAGGGCACGAGTGTCTCCTTGACTTTGTCCAGAGCGAGCTCGTCGACATCCAGCCCGACGAGCGAAGCGCGCGGGTTCGCTTTCAGGATCTCGAGTGAGTGGCCCCCGAGTCCGATGGTGCCGTCGATGTAGAGGCCCTCTCGAGCGATGTCCAAGTGCTCAAGGACCTCGAGGAGAAGGACGGGGATATGTCCACGATCACTCATTCGAGTTTCCGCGGGGGATGAGATCGGCGATGGTTTCGAAATCTTCATCCGTCAGCGGTTTTTTCTCGAGTTTCTCGTCCAGGAGTTCGCTGTTCCACACTTCCAGGTGGTTGTTGAGCCCGATGACCTCAACCTCATCCTGGAGCCGGGCCGTTCCCCGCAAGGGCTGAGTGAGAAGAACCCGGCCTTTGGAGTCGATTTCGTGTTTGGCGCCTTTTCGGTTAACGCGGAGAAGAAATCGTCTGATATCGGGCCGGAGATGGAGCGCGCCCTCCTTGGCGACCCCGGCCATTTTTTCCCAGACCGCCAGGGGGTAAATCTGCACGGCCTCATCGGTCAGGGAGGTGATGAACAATTCTTTTCCATATTCTTCTTCGATCGCCGCCCGGAACTTTTCAGGGATCTTGATCCGTCCGCTCTTGTCGATCTTGGCCGTATAGTTACCTATTAACATTTGTCCCGTTTTATCCCAATTTATCCCATTTGCTAAGAATATATGGGACGAAAAGACAAATGTCAAGCGGAAATTAAAAGAAAATAACTATATTATACCCAAGGTATAAGATGATTATTTATAGAGAGAGATGGAGAAAGACCGGGTTCTTGGAAGTTCCTATCAGGTTTGAGAATGCTCGGCCAGCAGTTCCTTGGCGAGGGAGAGATCCTCTTCCGAGATCATCACCTTGAGCTCGCCCATGCCGTCGACGCTCATCGGATAGACCGACTGGACCATCTGCCCTTGGAGGATGCAGGGAATTCCCTGGCTCTCCAGGAAGTTTTTGATGACCTCGGCCTCGACGGGCCCCATAACTCGGGTGAGCTCGACGAGCTTGGCGTGTTTCGCGGGCTTACGGGGCCGGCTATTTTCTTCGGACATCTTTTTTTCTCCTGTAGTCGGCCAGAATCCGTTCGTGGTCGAAAGCCAAAGGGCGAGGCCTGTCTTCTTCGGTGAAGATTCCGACGTTGCGGGCGTCGTCCTGAGCCCGGGGTTGTCCCTGCGCCACTGCGATGTACACTGTGGTGATCGTGTGGAATCGGGGATCCCGGCCGGGCTCGGAATAGGTATGGAACTGCTCGACGAGCTGAATATCGAGGGACGTCTCCTCCCGAGCTTCCCGGACGGCGGCCTCTTCCAGGGACTCTCCATATTCCACAAAGCCGCCGGGAAGGGCCCAGCCCGAAGGCGGATATTTCCGTTCGACCAGGACGATGCCGGTCCGGCCGTCCTTGCGCTTTGTCTCGATAATGACATCGACGGTCGGAAAAGGATTTTTATGTTCGGTCATGTCAGAAAAAACTGCCGCCGACAAGGAAAAGAGGATCGGCGAGCAGAAGCCGGTATTTCTCGATTTCCCCCTGGAAATCATCCCGCCATTCTTCCTTGAGCGGCTCGACGGGGTCGAACTTGGCGCTCAGGGGGTTGAGGTAGCTGCCGTTGCGCTTGATTCGATAATCCAAGTGGGGGCCGGTCGATTCGCCTGAGGAGCCGACATACCCCACAATGTCGCCGCCCTTCACCCTGTGTCCCGATCGGATGCCGGGTCCGAAATTTCTCAGGTGGAGATACATCGTCTCGTAAGCGTTTTTGTGCCGGATCCTGACCATCCGGCCCGAAGCGCCGTTCCATCCGGCGAACGTGACCACACCGTCCGCCGTGGCTTGGACTGGAGTCCCGATCCGGGCGGCGTAATCCACACCATAATGCGCCCTGTACACTTTGTGAATCGGGTGGAGCCGACGGCTGCTGAAACGGGAGGTGATCCGGGCCCATTTGATCGGGGACTTCCGGAATTCCTTCTCCAGGGAATTTCCTTCGGCGTCATAATATCCCGGACGATTCGTATCAGGGGAGAGGAAATAGAAGGCCTGGTGGAGTTTTTCCTGATTGACCAGTTCCGCGGCCAGAATTTTCCCGTAGCCGATAAACTTTCCGTCGAGGTATCTTTTTTCGAAGATGACCTTGAAGGTATCTCCTTCCCTGATGTCGATATAAAAATCCACATCCCAGCCGAAGATGTCGGCGAAGGCCAAAGCCAAAAAATCCCCTTCCCCAAGACGGCTAAATGCCAGAATGGGGCTATCGTCGATCGTGCCGCAGATCATCTCGGCCACAATATCAACTGGACGATCTTCAAGCACGGCCCGGAAGAGCTCCTCCCGTTTCTCGACTCGGAGAAAGCGTATGTCGTCGACATCGTACTCGAGCCGGACCACGGCTCCCGACGGGTCGGCGTAAAGATGGAGCAACTGTCCGGCTTTGATCCGGCGGAGATCGAAGACCGGCTTGACCTGATCATATATAGCCTGGACGTCGGCCGGAGAAAAGCCGTACCGGGATAGGACCTGGCCGATCGTGTCCCCCGGCCTGATCCTGATCTTGTATTCGGCCAGAGCGGGCGAGCGGGTGGCCGGCGAAACAGGCGCCCACGTCTTGACCGGAAT
>JAFGRZ010000151.1 GCA_016934895.1 Candidatus Aminicenantota bacterium | reverse complement strand
CCGGGGATCGAAAGGAGAACTCGGAGTGTGAAGAAGAGTCAGCCAAAAGACCCGGACATCAAGAGGGCGCAGGCGAACTGGAAGAAGAACCGCTATGCCAAGGCCCTGGAGGCCTGCGCTTCCGGCAGGTCCTTCACCACGGTCTCTGGAAAGGCGATCAAGGAACTCTACACGCCGGCCGACCTCCCGGGCTTCGATTACATCAGGGACCTAAATTTCCCGGGAGAGTATCCTTTCTCCCGGGGCGTCCATCCGACGATGTACCGGGGCCGGCCCTGGACGATGCGCCAGTTCAGCGGGTTCGGCACGGCCGAGGACACGAACAAGCGCTATAAATACCTCCTGGCCCACGGCCAGACCGGCCTGAGCGTGGCCTTCCACCTTCCCACCCTGATGGGCATCGATTCCGACGACCCGCTGGCCGAGGGAGAAGTCGGGAAATGCGGCGTAGCCGTCGATTCGCTCGCCGATATGGAGGTCCTCTTCGGCGGTATCCCCCTCGACAAAATCACGACCTCGATGACGATCAACGCCCCGGCCGCGGTCCTCTGGGCGATGTATATCGCGGTGGCCGAGAAGCAGGGCGTATCGCCCAAGGTCATCTCCGGCACCATCCAGAACGACATTCTCAAGGAATACATTGCCCAGAAGACCTTTGTCTTCCCGCCGCGACCTTCCATGAAGCTCATCGTCGATACTTTTGAATACGGGGCCAAAGAAGTCCCCCGCTGGAACACGATTTCCATCTCCGGCTATCACATCCGGGAGGCCGGAGCCACGGCGGTCCAGGAATTGGCCTTCACCCTCCGGGACGGCATCGAATACGTCGAGTGGGGCCTTGAACGCGGTCTCGAAATCGACGAGTTCGCCCCCCGCCTCTCCTATTTCTTCAACTCCCACAACGATTTCTTCGAAGAGATCGCCAAGTTCCGGGCGGCCCGCCGGATCTGGGCCGAGGTCATGCGCCACCGTTTCATGGCAAAAAATACCCGCTCCTGGTGGCTTCGCTTCCACACCCAGACGTCGGGCGTTTCTCTCATGGCCCAGCAGCCGTATAACAATGTCGTCCGGGTGGCCATCCAGGCCTTGGCCGCGGTCCTCGGAGGGACCCAATCCCTGCATACCAATTCGCTTGACGAAACCTATGCCCTGCCTTCCGAGGAGGCCGTCACCATCGCTCTGCGGACCCAGCAGATCATCGCCCACGAGAGCGGCGTCGCCAACACCATCGATCCTCTCGGCGGCTCCTATTTCGTTGAGGCTTTGACCCGGGAAATGGAAGAGGAAGCCAAGTCCTACATCAAGAGAATTGACGACATGGGCGGCATGGTCCAGGCGGTCGAACTCGGTTTCCCCCAGAAAGAAATAGCCGACAGCGCTTACTCGTACCAGAAGGCCGTCGAGGCCGGGGAGAAGACGATCGTCGGAGTGAACGCCTTCGTCATGGAGCACGAACCGATCCCCCTCCTTGAAATTGACGAGAGCGTGGCCCGCCAGCAGGTGACCCGGCTCCGCGGAGTCCGAAAAAACCGCAACCAGTCGGAGGCGAAGAGGTCTCTCGCCGAGCTGAAAAAGGCCGCCCGCGACGACCTCAATCTCATGCCTTATCTCCTGAAAAGCGTTAAAGCCTATGCGACCTTGGGGGAGATTATGGACGCCCTGAAGGACGTCTACGGCGAATACCAGGAGCCGGTGACATTCTAATGATGGCCCGGCCCTGGTGGAGGTGACTATGCCAGCCAAGAAGATCAGAGTCTTGATCGCCAAGCCCGGTCTGGACGGCCACGACCGCGGGGCCAAAGTGATCTGCCGGGCCCTCCGGGACGCCGGCATGGAGGTTATCTATACAGGGCTGCGGCGCACTCCGGAGGAGATCGTCAGCGCAGCCATCCAGGAGGACGCCGATCTCATCGGTTTGAGCATCCTCTCGGGCGCCCATACGGTCCTTTTCCCCAGGATCATCAAGCTTCTGAAAGACCAGGGAGCAGGGGACATCCCCGTCGTCGCCGGGGGGATCATCCCGGAAAAGGATATTCCCCGGATGAAGAAAATCGGCATCCGGGAGATCTTTTTACCCGGGACGTCCACCCAGGACATCGTCTGTTGGGTCCAGGAGAGCATAGGGGGAAAGGCGAAAAAATAGGGGTTCAACTCTTGACAGACCCCGGCGAATCTGATAATCAAGAGGTCTCGTTATGTCCAAAAAATTCCTTTCGCTGATCATCGTCCCGCATTGCGCCCAGAGATTCAAGACGATCACCGTATCCCAAAAAACCCTGAAGTTGCTCGGTGTCATCGGTGCCTTTGCCGCGATCGCCATGGTGGGATTCCTGGTCGACTATTTCGCCATGAATGTCACCCGGGCCAAATACAAGGCCTTGCTCAGCGAGACCAGCCAACAGAAGAAGCAGTTATCCGAATACGAGCAGTCCATCAGAAAACTCCGGGAAACGGTCAAAAACTTCGAGAATTACGCCCGGAAGCTCAATGTCATGGCCGGGCTGCGGTCGCCTGAGGTCATGGAAGAGCTCGGCATCGGCAGCGGCGATACGACGGATATCGAATCCTCCGAGCCCGGCGGAGGTCCTTCCATCCCGCCCGCGGGGCAGGCCGTTTCTCTCCAGGAGGCGCAGGCCCTGGCTCTGAAGGCGGAGGATGTGGGCAAGAATCTGGATGTCCTGGCCAGCTTCTTTGAGGCTCAGACCATTAAGTTGGCCTCCACACCGACCATCTGGCCGACCATCGGCTGGGTAAGCTCTCCTTTCGCCTACCGGGACGACCCGTTCACGGGCAAGCGCCAGTTCCATTACGGGATCGACATCGCCACCAATTTCGGGAACCCGATCGTGGCCACCGCCAACGGCATCGTCATCTCTCTCGGCAACGACAAGATGGGCGGCAAAAATATCGTGATCAGCCACGGCAACGGGATCACCACTCATTATCTTCATCTCAGCAAGTTCCTGGTCAAGTCCGGCCAGAAAATCAAGAGGGGAGATGTCATCGGCCTGGTGGGCAACACGGGAAAAGCCAGGGGACCGCATCTCCACTATGAGGTCCGCGTCAATAATAGGCCGGTCAACCCCTATAATTATATTCTCGAAGAAGAATAGTTTTCTTCCTTCACGTCTTCACCCCAGATCCTCTCCCGCTTCCATCTTTGTTCCCAACAGGAAATCGGCGGCCGCCATTTCTCTCTTGTTCTCCTGCTGCAGGCGGACGGCGAGATAAGCGCCGCCTCCTCCGCAGCCGATGAGCGGTCCTTCCTTTCGGATCTCAACGATGCGGCCGGGCCGGGGTGTCGGCTCTGGGACGGACAGGGGGATGCCCTCACGAACGACAAGCCGCCGGCCGCGATAGAAGGTGTGAGCTCCCGGCCAGGGTGAAAAGGCCCGGACCAGGCGGTCAACGGCGATCGATTCCTTTGTCCAGTCGATCCGGCCCTGATCCTTGCGGAGCCGAGGCGCCGTCGTGGCCTGGGCATGATCCTGGGGGAGGCGGGGAAGAGACGCGATCCCGTCCAGGCTCTTGACCAGGAGATCGGCTCCGATCCGGGAAAGCCTGCCCTCCAGTTCGTAGGCCTTCTCACGCGGCCGGATATCCACCTCCACGCGGCTGAGGATATCTCCCTCGTCCATCCTCTCGTTGAGCTCAAAGATGGTGACACCGGTCTTTTCCTCGCCGTTGAGGATGGCCCATTGAACGGGAGCCGCGCCTCGATATTTGGGCAACAGCGAGAAATGGACATTGACGGACTTGAAACGCGGCAGGTCAATGATGACGCGCGGGATGATCTGCCCATAGGCCACGACGACGTTGATGTCGGGAGCGGCGGCCTTCAAGGCCTCGAGAATGCGAGGATCTGTCCGGATTTTTTCCGGCTGCAGGACCGAAATCTTCCGCGCGAGAGCCGCTGTTTTGACCGGTGACGGCGTCGGTTCTTTCCCGCGTCCGGCGGGCCGGTCGGGTTGGGTGATAACCAGGACAAGCTCGTGGCCGGCATCGACAAGGCTGCCGAGCGCCGGCAAGGCGGCCCAGGGGGTGCCGAAAAAGACGACCTTCATTCCCTTCCGTCGTTTTCCAGCGTTTTTTTCAGCCTTTTCTTGATCAGAGTTTTTTTTAAGGGAGAGAGATGCTCGATGAAGAGCCGTCCTTCGAGGTGGTCCAGTTCGTGGCAGAAAACCCGGGCCAGCAGTCCCTCGGCCTCGATGACCCTCTCGTTCCCTTCGAGGTCGATCCCTTTGATCGCGACCTGGCCGGGCCGACGGACATCTTCGTGCACGCCGGGGACCGAGAGGCAGCCCTCTTCGGAAACGGCCTCGCCGTCGGTCCCCAGGAATTCCGGGTTGATCAGGATGATCAGTTCCTCCGCCTTTTCGCCGACCGACAGATCGACGGTGATAAGGCGTTTGCCGGCGGCCACCTGGGGGGCGGCCAGCCCGATGCCCGGCGCCGCGTGCATGGTCAGCACCATGTCCCGGGCGAGGTCGACGATCTCCTGGTCTATCGTCCGGATGGTCAGAGCCGCCCGGTGAAGGACGGGATGTCCGAAAGTGACAATTTTTCTGACCGGCATAGCGAGTTTATTGTAGAGCAGCTCCGCCTTTTTTTCAAATTTCCTTGCTGTTTTTTAACCTGGAATATTCACAAAAATGCGAATCCATACCCCCCCCTGGTGGGAGGGGATAGAGGGAAGAGAGAATTCTAGAGTCTTCGTTTCATGAATAATTATCATGACGGGGCGACACCCGCTAAGCATGAAAATGGATTTCTGATATAGTCCTTACGGTCATTCTCAGGTG
>JAFGRZ010000150.1 GCA_016934895.1 Candidatus Aminicenantota bacterium | reverse complement strand
CCCGGCAGATCGTCCGCCGCATCCGGGAGAGCTCGGCCGGGCAGAAGCTGGCCGTCCTGGCGCCGGTCGTCAAAGGCCGGAAAGGGGAGTATTCCCGCCTCTTCGAGAAGTTCCAGAAAAAAGGCTTTCTCCGGTTCCGCCTGGACGGCCGCTTTCGGGAACTCGGCGAGCCGGTCCGGCTGGAAAAGACGAAAAAACACAACATCGAGGTCCTGGTGGATGAAGTCCCGGTCTCCAGGGAAAACGGCGGCCGTCTCGCTGAGGCCGTGGAAAAGGCTCTGGAAATCTCGAGCGGGGACCTGCTGGTCATCCGGCCGGACGGGGAGGAGGTTTTCTTTTCGCTCCGGCTCCTCTGCCCGTTCTGCGAGGTCAGCCTGCCCGAGCTCGAGCCGCGAAGCTTCTCCTTCAACAGCCCTTATGGAGCGTGCCCCCGCTGCCACGGGCTGGGATTCCAGACGGTCCTCAACGAGTGGGGCGAGGTCGAACTGACCGCCGACGTCTGTCCCCAGTGCCGCGGGGCCAGGCTGAAGAAGGAAAGCCTGGGCGTCAAAATCGCGGGGAAGAACATTCATGAATTGACCGAGCTGCCCGTCGATAGACTCATCCGCACGATCGAGTCTTTCCGGTTTTCCGGGGGCGCGGCGGTCATCGCCTCGAAGATCCAAAAGGAAATCCTCTCCCGCCTCGAGATCATGGTCGAGCTGGGGATGCCCTACCTCCAGTTGAGCCGGACGACGGGATCGCTGTCCGGCGGGGAGGCGCAGCGGGTCCGCCTGGCCGCCCAGGTGGGGGCGCGGCTCCGCGGCGTCCTCTACGTGCTGGATGAGCCGACCGTCGGGCTTCACCAGCGGGACAACGGCCGGCTGATCCGGCTCCTCCGCGGCATCCGGGACGAGGGGAACAGCGTTATCGTCGTCGAACACGACGAGCAGACCATCCGGGCGGCCGACCATATCCTGGACCTGGGGCCGGGCGCCGGGGAGGACGGAGGGCACAAGGTAACGGAAGGGAGTCTCGATCAGATCCTCAAAGCCTCCGGCTCTCTGACCTCCCAGTATCTCCGGGGAGAGAAGATGATCCCCGTGCCCTTGCAGAGAAGAGCGCCCCGAGGATGGTTGACGGTCGTCAAGGCGAAAGAACACAATCTCAAGGGCCTGGATGTGCGGATCCCGCTCGGGACGATGACCGCGGTGACGGGCGTGTCGGGATCGGGCAAGAGCACGCTGGTCCACGACATCCTTTATAAAAGCCTGCTCAATCTCATCTATAACGCCAGGCAAAAAGCCGGCGCCCACGAGGCCATCCTCGGAGTCGACGCGATCGACAGGGTCATCGCCGTCGACCAGAAGCCGATCGGCCGGACGCCGCGCTCCAACCCTGCGACCTACACCGGACTGCTCACGCCGCTGCGGGAGCTTTTTTCCCGGACGCCGGAAGCCCGGATGAGGGGCTACACTTCCAGCCGCTTCAGCTTCAACCTGGCCGGCGGCCGCTGCGGGGAATGCGAGGGAGCGGGAGCCAAGAAAGTTGAAATGCACTTTCTTCCCGATGTCCTGGTGACCTGCGACCGGTGCGGCGGCACCCGCTACAACAAGGAAACCCTGGCCGTCCTTTATAAAAACAGGAGCATCGCCGATTTCCTGGCCATGACTGTAGAGGAAGCCTTTGAGTATCTCCGCGCTCATCCGCTCCTGAAAAGAAAGTTGGCCGCTCTCCGGTCGGTCGGTCTGGGCTATATCCGGCTCGGCCAGCCGGCGCCCACGCTGTCGGGGGGAGAAGCCCAACGCATCAAGCTGACCAAGGAACTGGGCCGAAAGAACACGGGCCGTACGCTCTTCCTCCTTGACGAGCCCACCACCGGGCTTCATTTTGACGACGTGCGCAAGCTCCTTGAATTGCTGTCGGAGCTTGTCAACCGCGGCAATACCGTAGTCGTCATCGAGCACAACCTCGAGGTCATCAAGGTCTGCGATCATGTCATCGACCTGGGGCCGGAGGGGGGAGAGGAAGGAGGATGGATCGTCGCCCAGGGCACACCGGAAGACGTGGCCGCCGAGGACGCGTCCCACACCGGACAGTTCTTGAAAAGAGTTCTCCGGCTCGAGGAGGGAACAGGTGGGCTTTGACGACGTCCTGGGCAACAGCCGGGTGAGAAAGGTCCTGCGATTGGCCCTGCAAAAGGGGCGCGTTCCCAACTCGCTCCTTTTCACCGGACCGGAAGGAGTCGGCAAGAAAAGCCTGGCCCTCGTCCTGGCCAAGGCGATCAACTGCCTGAAGCGCCATGATGACGCCTGCGACGAGTGCGCGGCCTGCCGGGCCATTGAGGCGGGGCGGTTTCCCGACGTCCAGGAAATCAAGCCCGAGGGACAGATCATCAAGGTGGAGCGCGTCCGGGAGATGCGGCAGCTGGCTTATCTGCGGCCGATGGCCGGGGAAAAGAGGGTCTTTATCATCACGGAAGCGGAAAAGCTCAGCGATGCATCGGCCAATACCCTGCTCAAGATCCTGGAAGAGCCGCCCTTTTTCTCCCAGTTCATTCTGATCACTCACAATCCCGACCTCATTCTATCGACCATCAAATCGCGTTGTCAGATCCTTCCGTTCGTGCCGATCAGCAAGGCGGAGATCGCCGGGGCCCTTGAGGAAAAGGGCTATCCGGAGGACCGGGCGCGCATCATCGCGCTCTACGTCGGAGGGAATTTCGGGGAGGCGCTGGATCTCGAATGGGAGGAAATCCAGGAGAAACGCCGGGAGGCCTGGACCATTTTCAGATCTTTCCTGAAGAATGAAGAGCCGGCTTCGTTCCTGAGGAACTACGGGTTCGTCCGAAGGAGCATCGTCCGGGATGACCTGGAAAAAACCTTGAAGATCATGGCCTCCTTTTGCCGGGATCTTATTCTCGTGAAGGAGAAGGGCGATCCCGGCCTCCTCCTCAATCCCGATTTCGCCGGGGATATCCGGACACTGGAAAATGGATGGAGCCTGGAACAGTGCTGGCGTTGCCTTGGACGGATCGACGCCGCGATATCCGGGCTCAACAGATACATGAACATGAGCCTGATCATCAGCGCTTTCTATTCGTTATTGGGAGAAGACACTTATGACCGAGATCGTCTGTCTCGTTTCTGAGAGCACGGGCAAAGTCCTTCGGGCGAAAAGGGGCGGTTGGAACGTCCAGAAAGGGGACCTCCTCCTGGTCGATACCGAAATGGGCGGGGACTTGGCCGAGGTTGTCGATATCTCCTCTGCCGTCTGCCGGCTGCCCAAGGCCGAGAAAGGGGCCATAAGGATCATCCGCAGGGCGACCGAAAACGATGTCGACAAGTTCCGCTGGCTCCGCGACAAGGAGCGCCGGGCCCATGCGTTCTGCCTTCAGAGGATCAAGAGCCACGGCCTGCCGATGAAACTGGTGGGGGTCAAATATTTCTTCAATGAAAAGAAAGGAATCTTTTATTACACGGCCGACGGCCGGATCGATTTCCGCCAGCTCGTCAAGGACTTGGCTAAAGAGCTGAGAATGCGCATCGAGATGCGCCAGATCGGCGTCCGTGACGAGGCCAAGATGGTCGGAGGAATGGGCGTCTGCGGCCGCCCCCTCTGTTGCGCGAGTTTCATGAAAACATTCGAGCCGGTGACCATCCAAAAGGCCAGAAAACAACAGATCATCATCAACCCGACCAAGATATCCGGCCTGTGCGGCCGGTTGATGTGCTGCCTGGCCTTTGAGGAAGACAGCCGGGGACGGATGTACAGCGAGGACGAGAATCAGATCGAGGAGTAGGCCGGGGGAAGGATCAGCTGCCGGCGGAGATCTGGAATTGGACCTTGCTCGAAGCGGCGACGAGCGCTCCCTTGGCTGAAAAGGCCTTGACCTGCCAGGAGTATTTCTGGCCGGCGACCATGTGGCTCTTGACCTCCTCGGGGACGACGATCCGGGTATCCTTGGTGGAGGCGGACCAGAGCAACTCGCTGTTATAGACAAAAATCTTGTATTCGACGTCCTCCCCGAGCTGCTGCCACTCGAAGGTGGAGGGAACGGACTTGACGTCGATGACGGGTGAGATCAGAGTCAATGATTCTCCCCGGACGACTTCGTTGTCGCTCAGGACGAATTGGGGAGATTGTCCCTGGAACCGGGGCAGAACGCCGAACACGACAAAAAAGAAAACGAGCGCGGCGGCGCCGACCGTCGCCCATTGCCGCGGTGTGAAAGAGGACACGGCGCGCTTCCAGGCGGGCACCCAATCCCTCCGTTCGGCCGCCGGTTTCTGTTTGAAAATCCAGGCGCCGCGGGACTGAATCGTGGAGATCAGCGCGTCTCGCTCTTCCATCGCCTGGAAACAGTCCGGGCAGTTGAAATAATGCTCTTCGAACTGCTCCTTGGCCGCCCCTTCCAATCTATTCAGGAGATAATCATCGATCTGGTCGGCATACTGACATTTTTTCATGCTCGTTCACCTTTCTCCGGATTCAACGATTTAGTCGCCGGAGGGAGGGAATTATGGAAAAATTTCATGGCTTGATCATCTTCCGGAGGAGTTTTTGGGCATAGTTGATCCGCTCGCTGACCCGGCGGGGGGAGATGCCCAGGCGCGCGGCGACCTCTTCCCGGGACAGTTCCTGGTAATAGTAGAGGTTCAGGACCTCCTTGAACTTGGGTTTAAGCTGCTGAATGGCCTCGGCGAGGACCCGGGCCCTTTCCCTGTTTTCCGCGTTCTCGCAGGGGTCGGGCAGGGCCTTGGGCTCGGGGATGCCCTTCAGGACCTTTGTTTTTTGCCGGATGTGATCGATGATGCGGCGCGAGGTGATCGTATAAATGAACGTCCCGATGGAGGACTCTCCCCTGAATTCCCCCTTGGTGACCTTCTCGATGACCTGGGTAATGACCTCGTTGACCACGTCCTCCCAGTCCGGCGTCCGGACTCCCAGGGATTTTTTGACCTTGAAGCTGACGACCGGCCGGTATTTGACGACGATCTCGTCGAGGTCGACTTGGGCGGACATCTGTTCCACAAAAACATTATATAGGGCACCTAATTCCTTAACAAGGGTGGATTTACCCGAAAAGACTCCCCCCTATAGAGGGGAGTGGCTCACCCAAGCCCTCGCCCCGGTCGATCATAGGGGAAACGCGGCCTGATTCCGTCTTCCCCCCGGCCGGACGCGAACAAATCTTCAGTCGGGATTCAATTTTAGGGGGGGAGGAGCGACTAAAGGGATGCGAGCTAAAAATGAGAAGTCTCCTTTCCATGCCAGAGACGGAGCGGCTGCCGAGGCGACTCGAGCCTGAAAAAGAGGGCCGCCTGTTCATCGAGGACCGTGGGGGCGCCCGGAGCGCCTTCCCCCTCTCCCTGAGCCAGAACGAATACCTGTTCGCCCTCCGGGGAAACGAGGACTTCCTGGGCTCGCCGGCGGGAGGGGATCGCTATTCCTCATGGAATGGATTGAGCACCCGGTTCCACAGGATCTTCATGGCCAAGGAGGCCATGAGGGATCTCAGCCATTGGTACGAACAGATCTTCCGGGAGAGAGACGAGCTTGACGAGAGCAGCTTCGCCGAAAAGCAGCGCTTTTTCAACTCCAACCTGATCCAATTCATCGCCGCCACCGACGACAATGAAGACACGGTCGGACACTCCCAGTTCGTGGCCAACTACACGCTCCTCCTGGCCCGCGAACTGGGAATCGAAGACCAGAAATACCTGGTCGATCTGGAAAGAGGCGCCCTGCTCCATGACATCGGGAAGATCGGCATCCCCGAATCCATCCTGAAGAAAAAGGGCCCTTTGACCACGATCGAGAGGGAGATCATCAAGGACCATCCCCTTCTCGGCTTCAAACTCATCGAGGGCTTTTCGTTCCTGGACATGGCTTCCCAGGTCGTCCTCTATCACCACGAGCAGTTCGCGGGCGGTGGATATCCCTACGGTTTGGCCGGCGAGAAGATCCCCCTTGAGGCGAGGCTCTTTTCCATCGCCGACACGGTGGATGCCATCACCTCGGACCGGCCCTACCGCAAGGGACAGAGCTTTGAAGAGGCCCGGCGTGAGATCGAACGGCACAGCGGCCGTCAGTTCGATCCCGAATTGGTCGAGGTCTTTCTCTCGATTCCTCAGGACAGATGGCAGAAGGCCAAATTGGATACCCTGAGGACCCTCCGTTTGCCCACCATTCACTGATTTTCTTAACCATCCTTTCCTTGGCAATCCCGGCTTGACCGGGATTATGCCTTTTCGGGCGAAGGGGCATCCTCCAGAAACCCGGCGAGAATTTCCGCGGTGTGATAAGCCCGGACGGAGCCGGGTCCGGTTCCCAGACCCGAGCGGAGCTGGAACAGACAGCCGGGGCAGTCGGTGGCGACCACAGTCGCTCCATTCTTGAGGATATCTTCTTTCTTTTTTCCCCAAAGATGATTGGAGATCTCGGGATTCCGGGCGGAGAAGACTCCGCAGAACCCGCAACACAAGGGAGGCTCTTGCTGCCCGGTCAGGTCGAATCCGAGATCGCGCAGGAGAGCCGGCGGGCGGTCTGCGGCCCCGGCTTGGGCGAAAGAATGGCAGGGGTAGTGATAATAGACCTTTTGGCGGCCGGCGGCCCTGGGCTGAAGGCGATGCCCCCCGGAAGCGACAAAAGACGTAAAATCCTGGACCCGGCCGCTGAAGCGGGCGGCCCGGGGATCGATCCGGGGATAGCGATTCTTAAGGAGCGAATATCCCGTCGGGCAGAGAGTGATGATGACATCCGGGTCTTCGTCGGCGAATGAGGCCAGGTTTTGTCCGGCCAGGGCGCGGACGGCCCCGGCGTCGCCAAGATGGAGGCTGGGAGCGCCGCAGCAGACCTGATCCGGAGGCACGACCACCCGGTAGCCGAAATGGGACAGGGACCTGACGACACTCTCCCTGACCTCGGG
>JAFGRZ010000149.1 GCA_016934895.1 Candidatus Aminicenantota bacterium | reverse complement strand
CTGCCCCAGGCCAACGGCGATTTCTCGGGCATGATCGTCGTCTTCGACAACCTGACCCAGCTCATCAAGGCGCAGAAGATCGCCACCTGGAAAGAGGTCGCCCAGCGCGTCGCCCACGAAATCAAGAACCCGCTGACGCCGATCCAACTCTCGGCGGAACGGATCATCAAGATGCTGAAGAAGCAGGATCCGAACTCCCCCCGGGTGATCGAGGAAGGAGCCGAGACGATCATCCAGGAAGCGCGGACGATCAAATCGATGGTCGATGAGTTCTCCAACTTCGCCCGGATGCCCAAGGTCGAGCTTCGGCCGGGCGACCTGCGCCCGCTCATCGCCCAGGCGGTGGGGCTCTTCCGCGGCATCTTCAGCCAGGTCGAATTCGAGACCGAGCTGGCGTCCGACCTCCCCGTTCCTCTGCAACTCGACCCGGAGCAGATCAAACGGGCCATGATCAACATCTTCGACAACGCCCTCGAGGCCATGGGCAAGAAAGGGACCATCCGGGTCCGGGCCTTCTTCGAGAAAAATAAACAGCAGGTCTCCATCGAGATCTCGGATACGGGCCCGGGCATCGCGATCGAAGACAAGACCAAGCTTTTTCTCCCCTATTTTTCCACCAAGAAAAAAGGAACCGGTTTGGGGCTGGCGATCGTCAACCAGATCATCCGGGAGCACCACGGGACCATCCGGGTGGAAAACCTCAAGCCGACGGGGGCCAAGTTCACCATTCAGCTGCCGGCATGACCAAAGGAAATATTCTCATCATTGACGACGAAGCCAGCATCTGTTCCTCGCTCAAGGGAATCCTGGAAGACGAAGGCTTCCTCGTGAAGACCGCGGGCTCGGGAGAGCAAGGCCTGGAGCTTCTGAAGAACCAGAACGTCGACCTGGTTCTGCTCGATATCTGGCTCCCCAAGGCGAGCGGCATCGAGATCCTCAAGACGATCAAGTCTATGGAGGAAAGTCCCCAGGTGGTCATGATCTCGGGCCACGGCACGATCGAAACGGCCGTCACGGCGACCAAACTCGGCGCGCACGATTTCCTGGAAAAGCCGCTCTCCCTGGAAAAGGTCATCCTGACCGTCCGCAATGCCCTCCGGCAGAAAAAACTCGAGGAGGAAAATCTCCTGCTCCGTGAACGCCAACGCGGACGCTATTACCTCATCGGCGAAAGCCCGTCCATCCAAAGGCTCAGGAAAGAGATCGAGATGGTCGCGGTTTCCGGCGGCACGGTCCTGATTTATGGAGAGAACGGGACCGGCAAGGAGCTGGTCGCCCGCCTCATCCACCAAAAGAGCCAGCGCCGGGAGAAGCGGTTCGTCGAGGTCAACTGCTCGGCCGTCCCCGATGAATTGATGGAAATGGAGCTCTTCGGTTATCTCAAGGGGGCGTTTCCCCAGGCCACCCGGGACAAAAAGGGGAAGTTCCTCTTGGCTCACGAAGGCTCTCTCTTTCTGGATGAGGTCGGCGACCTGAGCCCGAAAACCCAGGCCGGCCTCCTCCGGGCCATCAGCGAGCGGAGCTTCGAGCCGCTGGGCGCCGTCGCCCCTCTTCCCTTTGAAGGCCGGGTCATGGCCGCGACTTCGAAAAGCCTCCGCGACCTGGTCGCCAAGGGCCGCTTCCGGGAAGATTTGTTCTTCAAGCTCAACCTCATTCCCTTGACCCTCCCTCCCTTAAGAGAGAGGCCTGAAGATATCCCTCTCCTGATCGACCATTTCCTTGAGCATTTTGCCGCGGAATACGGGAAAAAGCCGAAAACCATGAGTCCGGAGGCGGTCGACGCCTTCCTCCGCTATGTCTGGCCCGGAAATGTCAGCGAGCTGATGAACGTCATCGAACGGTTCGTCATCATGGTCCCCGATGATGTCATTGACAGCTCCCATCTCACCCTGCTGGTCGAGACGCGCGAACTCGAATACTTCTCCGGCTTTTTCGAAGGACGGGAAGACCGGACCCTGGACAAGGCCAGGGATCATTTTGAAAGGCGATATATCCACGGGGTTCTGATGAAAAACGGCTGGGATATCGCCCGGTCCGCGTCCGACCTCAATATCGATGAAGCCAAGCTCCGCGAGAAGATAAAAACCCTGAACATCACCTTTGTGTCCTGAGCGTCCGTCCATGCCACTCGACCAGACCGAAGCCATCATCCTGCGCAGCTTCAGCATCGGCGACCAGGACAAGCTCGTGGTTTTTTTCAGCCGGGACAAGGGCTTGCTCCGCGGCGTGGCCAAGGGAGCCCGGAAGTTCGGCAACCGCTTCGGCAGCAGCCTCGAGCCCCTGTCGCTGGTCAACGTCTTTTACTATGAGAAAGAGAGAAAAGAGCTGGTCACGGTGAGCCAGGCGGAACTCATCGAATCCTTTTTCGAGATGCACGGAGATTACCGGACGGCCTGTACGCTCAGCTATTTCGCCGAGCTCATTGAGGAGTTCTTCCCTTCGCGCGCCAGTGAGGACATCGTTTTCCGGCTTCTTCTGTCCACCCTTCGGGCCATCAAAGAAAAGGGAAGCCTGGAACTCCTGACCCGTTATTTCGAAGCCTGGTTTCTCCAGATCAACGGGCTTCTGCCCGATTTCCGGCGGTGCAAGACATGCCGGAAGCTCCTGGCGGAAGCGGGCTGGCTGTCGCCCCGGATGGACGGCGTTTACTGCTCGAACTGCGCTCCCCTCAAGAAGGACGCTATCCCGCAGGAACTCGCGGCCTTCTTGAAGTGGGTCAAGAAAAATCCCCCCGCGCAAAGAACCGCCTGCCCCTTTTCACCCGGGCAGATCAAAGCGATCGGCCAGACGCTCCAGAGCCTCATCATCTTCCACCTCGAACGGGAACCGAAAAGCCTTCACTATCTCAAATAGAGGACGAGGATCACCGATCCGATCCAGAGCAGGATGTTGAGTAACATCGGCTTGTCCTGAATGATGATCTCTTCGGGGCTCCCGCCTTTGCCTTTGAGATGAACCAGGTAGAGATAGCGGAAGATGCCGTAGAGGACGAAAGGGGCCGTCCAGATCAGGTTCGAGGTGCCGAACTTCTGGATCGTATCTTCCGAGATCGTGTAGAGGCAGTAAGCGATCAGGGTGGACGCCGTGACTACGGCGATCATCTGGTCGAGCAGGTAGGCGCTGTATTCCTTGAGGATGGCCCGGTGTTCGACCGCCCGGTTCTCGAGAATGACGAGCTCATGGCGTCTCTTCCCCATCGACAGCAACAGAGCGAGAAGCGTCGTGCAGATCAGCAGCCACGAGGAGATGGGCACGGCGATGACCAATCCTCCGGCCACCACCCGGATGACGAATCCCGCGGCGAT
>JAFGRZ010000148.1 GCA_016934895.1 Candidatus Aminicenantota bacterium | reverse complement strand
GGCTCGGGATGGTTGCCTCGAAGTCACGCTCAGATTTCCCACATCGGCTTCTTGGAGGGAGGAAGCTTCGCTTCCCCCCTTCCAACGCTCGCTTCGCTCCTCGCTCTCCGCTTCGCGGAACCCTGCCCGCTCGTCGCTCATACGGACTTCTCAGCAACCATTCCGAGCCTTAAGGAAAAGAAAAGAAGATGGGTCGAGTCCGCTTGCCCATTCCCAAGTCGTCTATCACACAAATAGAGATGCTTCTGGTCGCTTTGGGAAATGGCGCCAGGGCGGGTATAATAGTCGGTATGAGAGCTTTGAGATATGCTACCATTCCTGCCGCTGTGGCTATTCTCATCTTTTTTTCCTTCGCCTGTCAGGGGGAAAGCGCCCGGAGCGAGGTGCCGCCGCAAGTCCGGGCCGGGGCGGCTGAGCTTGAGGCCGAAACGGCCATCGCCGGGAGAATCGTCTTTCAATCGGACCTCGACGGGGACGATGAAATCTATCTCCTCCAGGGCCGGAGGATCAGGAAGCTGACCGATAACACCTGGGATGACCGGTATCCGCGCTGGTCTCCGGACGGGAAGAAGATCGCCTACACGGCCGATCCCCAGGGCGGCTTCGATCTCTTTGTCATGGGCGACGACGGACAAGGAATCACCAAGCTGACCGATACGTCCGAGGATGAAGTTGACGTCGCCTGGTTCCCGGATGGGACCGGCCTGGCCTACAGCGCCGAGTTCAAGAAGACTTGGGGGGGGAAACGCAGCATCTGGCGTCTCGATCTGGCGTCCGGAGGGAGGAGCCGGCTGCTCCCTGATTTCTCCGGCTCCCATCAACTGCTCGACATCTCACCCCGGGGAGATCAAGCGGTTTTTACGGGGAAGAAAGGGTTCGGATGGGATGTTTTTCTGGGCGGCCTCGAGGACCGGAGCATCCGGCAACTGACCTCCGGCGGCAAGGGCTGCCGGCCGCGCTTTTCCCCGGACGGACGGTGGATCGCCTATGTTTCCACCGAGGCCGACGGCAAGGGCGATATCTGGATCATGGATCTGGACGGAGGGGAGCCAAGGCGGCTCACCCTCAATTCCGACGCCTATGATTATTTCCCTTCCTGGTCGCCGGACGGGAACAGGATTGTCTTTTGTTCCAACTTCAAAGACAAGTATGCAGACAAAGGAGAATGGGGTATTTATATCATCGATCTTAACGGGGGCGGGATCACCCGGGTGTTCGACTCACCGGGCCGCGATGTTTTTCCCGACTGGCGCTGACCTCAAGGCATCCGCCTGAAGAGGAACTTCCAAAGGTATTCTCTGGGGATCCCCAGGATCTGGTCCCTCCACAGGCGGTCGCACCGGGAGCAGGTCTCCAGGTCGGCGATATCCCGGCGCAGGATTTTCTCGCGGAGCCGCACCAGCCTGTCGTTGTTCCAGATCCGAGCCAGGCTCTCCTCCCGGACGTTCCCCATAGGATAGTGCCCGTGAAAATCCTGGGTGCAAGGAAGAACGGTGCCGTCCCAGAAGATGACCAGCGCCTGCCAGAGGAACGTGCACGGAACATATCTTTTCCCGGGCCGCGCCGCGCCCGTCTCTCCCGCCCAGTTATGGATTTCCTTGATCTCGAGACGGTCGAGGGGCAGGCCCCGGAAATTGTCCAGGAAGCGGCGCCGCCGGCTGTGATCCGCGTCTTTATAAAGATCCGGAAAGTTGATCAGCTCAAAGACCGTATAGGGCGACCGCGAGCGCATCTCCTTTTTGATCTCGAGGAAGCGGACGATGTTCGCGAGTGTCCTTTCAAAGTCGGCGTTGACCCGGATGCTCTCGTAAGTCTTTTTGTCGTAGCCGTCGAAGGAGAAGGAGATCTGGTCGAGACCGGCGGCGATGAGCTGCCGCGATTTCTCCTCATCCAGGAGCGTGGCGTTGGTGTGGAACTTGCTCCGGATTCCGGCGGAATGGGCGTATTCGGCCATCCGGATGAAATCGGGATGGAGCAGGCCTTCGCCGCGGTGGATGAGGTTGGCGTCGAAGACAAAATCCCGCGCCTCATCGACGATCTTCCGGAAAAGGGCGAAGTCCATGAATCCTTTCTCTTCTTTCTTCAGGTCCTTGTTCGGGCACATGACGCACCGCAGGTTGCAGATGCTGGTGGTTTCGATCCAGAGGCGGACGGGAAGGTAGGGGAGGACGGTTTTCCTCCTCTTATAGGCGAGAAAGACCTGGAGAAGTCGGCGATAGTAGCGGACCAAGCTCACGCTGTCACCTTTCCTCTTTGACCATCGGAGACCGGCTGATTTATACCACTCCGCGAGGTTTCCTTCAACCTCTGCCGAGCGCCTCAAAAAGGTCGGCGAATTGGGCGATGGAGAGCTGTTCAGCCCGGACGGTTTCATTGAGGGAAAGATCTCGAAATGATTCCCGGAGGAGGCCGAGAGGGTAGCGGGCCGATTTGAGATTATTGAGCAGGGTTTTTCTCCTCTGGGCGAAGGCGGCCCGGAGGAAGCGGCGAAAACGATCCTCGTCGGCGACCGGGAAGAGCGGACGGGGCCTCCGGGTTAGAGATATCAGGGCGGACTGTACCCGGGGGGGCGGAGAGAAGGCGCCCGGCGGCAGCGCAAAGCGCAGCCGGACGTCGAAATGCATTTGGAAGAGAATGGAGAGAGGCGCATGTTTTTTGGACCCCGGCTTCGCGCTGAGCCTCTCGGCGACCTCTTTCTGAAGGAGAAAAACGCAGGCGGTGAACACGTCCTTGTCTTCGAGGACCTTGAAAAGAAGGGGCGAGGAGATGGAATAGGGCAGATTTCCCGCCAGCTTGACCTTTCCGCCGAAAACCGCTTCCCCGGCAAGGAGGTCCCGGAAATCGAGGCGCAAGACGTCCTCATGCCGGACGACCACGTTGGGCCTTCGGTGTTCGAGCAGGAAGGGAATGAGGGCCCCGTCCTTTTCGACGGCGATGACCTTGCCGGCCCGCTCGGCCAGCGGGAAGGTCAGGGCGCCCTTGCCGGCGCCGATCTCGATGACGAGTTCGTCCCTTTGGGGAGAGATGACTTCGACGATCTTTCGAAGGACGGTCCGGGAGGTCAGGAAATGCTGGCCGAGGGCTTTGGTTTTTCTCATGTCCTGACGGGAGGCTCCAATGGCCGGTACATCCTCTTGATGCGCAGGGCCATGACGAGCGTTTTCCAGAGAATCAGGCCGGTCAGCTTGGTCCGGCCTTTTTTCCGATCGACAAAGACGATCGGCGCCTCGCCGATGGCGAATCCCAGGCGGTAGGCTTTATAGAGGACTTCGAGGACGATGGAGGGCCCGGCGGAAACGAGGCTTGCGGGATCGACTTTCTCCAGGACATCGCGGCGAAAACAGCGGAATCCGGAGGAGACGTCGTTGACCGGAATGTGAAAAAGCCGGCGAATGAACCGCCGCACCAGGAGAGTGATCAACCTCCTGGCGAGGGGACGGTCCGCGTCCTTTCCGCCCGGCACGAAGCGCGACCCGAGGACGACGTCATACTCGCGGGTCCGCTCGAGAAGGGAGGGAATGTGCCCGGGCTGGTGAGAGCCGTCTCCGTCCATCTCGATGATGAAGTCGGCCCCGAGGCCGAGGGCGTGCCGGAAACCCTCTCTTCCGGCCAGGCCGCGTCCCCGCGCTTCCTCTCGGACAAGGATGTGGACGCGCGGGTCATGCCGGCGGATCTCAGCGACGCGGCCGGCCGTCCCGTCGGGCGAATCGTCATCCACCACGAGAACGGCCAGGTCGCATTCCAGAGGCAACGCCAGGATCTCCCGGATCAATTCTTCGATCGTCCCGCCCTCATTATATGTCGGGATCATGATGACGAGGCGGGAAGGGGGAGGGGCCATGGCGGTTCAGATGAACTTCCGGATCTCCGCGAGAACACGCTCGGGCCGGATCGCGGTCATGCACCTGGGATCCGGACAGGTCTGTCTGTAGCAGGGGGAGCATTCCATTTCCAGGAAAATTTTCGATCCGCGGCCGTAGAGCTCGATCTCCTGCGGCGAGGTCGATCCGAAAAGCGCAACCACCGGCTTCTTGAGAGCGATAGCCAGGTGCATCCCCAATGTATCCGAAGTCACGACGAGGTCCAGGAATGAGATGAAACCGGCGAATTCGAGGAGCGAATGGTCGGTCCCGGTGTCCACCGCCCGGGAGCGGCTCTTCCGCGCCAGAAAGCGGTTAAGCTCTTTTTCCCGCGGTCCGCCGAGGAGAAAGACCCGGGCGTTCGTCTTTTCGGCGAGGAGCGAAATCAGCCGGAGAAAATGTCCCGCCGGCCACTGCTTGGTCTCGAACTTCGATCCGGATCCCGTGTTCAGCCCGATCGCCGGCCGGCGGCGGGAGAGGCGGCGGCGTTTGAAAAACACCCGGGCCTTTTCCTTCGCCTTCTCGGGGAGCTCGAAGACGTATTCGTCGCGGGCATAGGGGAGCTCGACGGCCTCATGAATAATTTCCTGGTAAGACTTCCTGTTCTTGTGGAATTTCAGCTCATCGTCGACCCCCAGGCGGTAGGCATACTCGGCGGCGGGATTAAAGATAGTCAGGTTCCCGGACGCGTTCAGGCCGAACCCGCGCTTTTCGGAGGCATTGACCTTCATGGCCAGGGCGGCGGGGCCGGGCTCCTTGTCCAGGCTCAGGAGAAGGTCGAATGGGGCGGTGAGCAGGAGGAGGACGGTTTCCAGGTCAAAAGCGAGAAGGCGGTCGATATGAGGATTGTGGCGGAGAAGATCAGCGCTTTCTCCGTCCGCCAGCCAGGTGATGTGACTCAGCGGGTATTTCCGCTTGATCGAAGGAAGGAGGGGAGTCGTCCTCAAGACGTCTCCCATGGCCCGGCACTTGATGATCAGAATTCGGGTGGGGAAGGCCGCGAAGTGAGGGCAGTCCCGGCACAGGCGGTTGAAGACACATGGCTTGTCGCCTCGAAAATGAACGCAATCCGGTCTCAATCTCATGGGCACCTTGACGGGAGGGGCGGCGACTCCTGCTTCTTTATGCCATAAGTCCGGCCTAAAGACAACGCCTTGGAAGGCCCGCGGAAAAATGGGGACGTTCCCATTTATTCCCTCCCTATGATGGGGGAGGGTTTTGGGAGAGGGTGAAATAAATAGGACCGTCCCCATTTTTTATGGGGCTGATTTGTGGTATATCTAGAAAAAGGTCCGATGAACACCCGATTCCACGGCAGCGCTCAAAAAGAGTTCCTGTCTGAGAAAAAATCCCTTTCCGCCAAATACGGCGCGCTCGTCGTCGGCGAAAAGGGGCCGTGGAGATTTCTGCGCTTCGAGCTCGTCAACCTCCTTTTCTCCTGGATTCCGGGAGCCCTCGGCCTGGCCCTCCGCCGGGCTTTCTATCCCTGCCTCTTCCGGAAGGTGGGGAAGGGGGTCGTCTTCGGCCGGAACATGACGCTCCGCCACCCGCGCAAGATCACGATCGGCGACAACGTGGCCATCGACGATAACGTCGTCCTCGACGCCAAGGGAGAGAAAAACGCGGGCCTCCGGATCGGAGATAACGTCTTTATCGGCCGGAACACGATCCTGAGCTGCAAGGAAGGTTCGATCACCGTCGGAGATTACAGCAATATCTCGGCCAACTGCAGCCTCCTCTCCGAGACCGAGATCGTCCTGGGCCGCTATTGCTTCCTGGCCGGGCAGTGTTACCTTGTGGCCGGCGGGAACCACGGCTTTAGCGACCTCGGCCGGCCGATCATGTTCCAGCCTTCCTTCAGCAAGGGCGGCATCCGGATCGGGGATGATGTCTGGCTCGGGGCGGGGGTCATCGTCCTCGACGGCGTCACCATCGGGCAGGGAACGGTGGTCGGAGCGGGCGCGGTGGTGACCGGTCCTCTTCCCGAGTATGCCGTTGTGGCCGGTAACCGCAGCCTGTTGATCCGCGACAGGCGGGAAAAAAAGTAAAGGTTTGGGATTGGTGAGATGGGGGGACTCAGGATCCGCTTTTTCCGGGAGGATAGGGTAGCCAGCCCTCGTTTCTGTACCAAAAAATAGTACGATTGATCCCATTTTGGAAACAAACATCCGGCTCAAATCCGAGCTCTCTCCGGGCCTTCTCAATGGACAGCGGCTTGGAATGGATGAAGAAAGACAGCTTTGACCGGTTGAAGGGAGCCTCTTTGCCGATGGGTTTATAGGCCGTTTCCAGCAGCCGCGCGGCCAGGCGGGCGGGAAAAAGAGGAAGAAAAAAACGGGGCGGCCTTTTTCCGCAGGCCAGGGCGGTCGCCCGGACCATCTCCCGCACCGTCATGATTTCCCGTCCGGCCAGATGATAGATCCCGCCCCTTTCCCCTTTCTCCGAGGCCAGCAGGATGCCCTTGACGAGGTCATCGATGAAGACCGGAGTTTGCCGGCACGATCCGCGCGTCACCATCATGAATCTTCCGCCGCAGACGGATTTGATCAGTTTGAACGTCCGGCGGTCGCGCGGACCGTAAGCCCATCCGGGCCGGACGATGACGACGTCCGATTCTTCCCCGGCAAAACGGAGAGCGATCTCCTCTCCCTCGAGCTTGGTCCTGTCGTAAACCGTGATGGGGGCGGGGGAGGAGGACTCCTCGACGACCTCGCCGTTTCTGACGGCTCCGAAAACGCCGGCCGAACTGACGTGGACAATGCGGCCCACTCCGGTGCGGCGCGCGGCTTCGAGGACGGTTTCCGTCCCCAGGACGTTGATCCTATGGAATTCGGCCTGTCCGATGATCCGCGATCCGAGCGCGGACGCGAGGTGAAACAGGACGTCCACCCCCTCCAGCGCGGGCTCAAGGTCTTCGCGGTCGCAGATGTCGCCGGAGACGAACTGAAGCCGCGGCCCGTTCCGGATCGGAGTGCGGTGGACGAGGGCTCCGACCTCGAACCCGCGGCCGAGGAGCGATGAGATGAGATGGCCGCCGATGAATCCCGACCCTCCGGTGACAAACGCGCGCATTTGTTTCGACCCGCCGTCAACGGTCATGATGGGTCCGGGCCAGCGCCAGGACCCGGCCGATCTTTTCGAAGTACCGGGCGGATGAAAATTCCGCCTCCGCCCATTCCCTGGCCGCCCGCGCTCGGGCCCGGGCCTCTTCGCTCGTCAGGGCGAGTTCTATGCCCCTGGCCAGGCTGCCGGGTTCCGGTTCGGCGAGCACGGCGTTCTGTTCATTCAAAACCTGGGTGTGCGTCCAGAGCCGGGTGGCCACGAGCGGCTTTCCGGATTTGAGAAACGAGTAAATCTTGAGCGGCGTGTTTGTCCCGGAAATGCGGGGAGAGACCAGGACATCGGCCAGGCGGATGAAAATGGGGATTTGCGAAGGAGGAACCTTGTCCACGAAGACGGTCCGGTCCAGGATTCCGAGGCCGGCCGCCAGAGTTCTCATCTCCTGGAGCGAGCGTCCTGATCCTCCCACCAACAGGAACACGGCGGCTTCTCCAACTTTCCGGGCGGCCCGGAGAAGGAGGGGAATGCCCTGATAGGGTTCGAAGTTGCCGGCATAGAGTACGATTTTTTGCCCCCCCGGCGCCATTTCCCGTTTCTTCCGGGCGATCGCTTCGTCGGGAAATTCTTCAGCCGGGAAGTCGAGGAAATTCTCGATTTGGATCGCTTTATGAGAGTAGCCCAATGCGTCGACCGCAGCCATCAGGTCCCGGCAGATCACGATGACGGCCTGCGAATTCTTGAGGATATAGCGCTCCATTCTTTTAAAGAGCGAAATCAGGACGGGCGAACGGGTGAATTGGAAGTTTTCGAGCTGCTGGGGAAGACTGGAATGCATGTCATAGACATGGGGCTTCCTCCGGATTCGGGCCAGCCAAACCCCCAGCAGGGCGGCTTCCTCATGGGAAAAGACGAGATCGTAAGGGCGGCTGATGATCTCAAGGCCGGCCTGGAGAAGGAGCAGGGCGTCCAAAGGCACCTTGGTCAAAGAGGGGCCGATTCTCACCTTCCGGATCCCCAGCAGGTTCGGCGCGCGGACGATCTTTAAATTCTTGAGGGCGATGGCCTGGCCGATGGGGTAGGTGACGAGAGTCGTCCGGTGGCCGAGCTCAGTAAGGGCCTTGATCCGGAAATAGACGCTGATCGGCGTTCCCCGCGGCTCGAAGAACGGCTCGGGGGCGAGCATCAGGAT
>JAFGRZ010000147.1 GCA_016934895.1 Candidatus Aminicenantota bacterium | reverse complement strand
GCGCCGAGAAGAGCGTTGAGGCAACGGCGTTAAGAACCCGATTGGGAGCGAGGCCGATGGGCGGCTGATCATAGCCTCCATTTTCCATGCTGACCCCACTTTCCGTCACTGAGCCCGACCATGGGGAATGAGGGTGAGGAAAAGGAATAAAGGTAACTGTCACCCTCATTCAAATGTGATAGAATGAAACTTTCCTCGATGCTGGCGGGTTTATCTCAACAAGGAGGCCCCAATGTCGAGATTGGCAAAATATTTTATTCTCGGTTTGGCGATGGTTTTCGTCACCGGTCTTTCGGCGTATTCGCAAAAGGTGGAACAGGTCGATGGCGTGCGGGTCGTCCACAACTCCAAGAAGGGAATTTGGGGAGATCAGCCCAAGGTCGGGATCGAGCCCGTCCGGACGATCGGCGAGATCGAAACCAACGACGAGAACGTCGCCTTCAACCTCCCCTCCGACGTCGCCCTCGACAAGGACGGCAATATCTATATCCTTGATTCGGGAAACCATCGGGTTCAGAAGTTCAGTGCGGATGGAAAGTACCTGGCGACCTTCGGACGCAAGGGCCAGGGCCCGGGAGAGTTCGTCTATCCCGAGTCCATCGACATCGACGACGCCGGATACATCTATGTTTCCGATCCCCGCAACCAGAGAATTCAAGTGCTGACCCCGGAGGGTAAAGAGGCTCGGACCATCAAAATGATCGACGAGCAACCAGGCGTCATACGCCTGGCGGGGCCGGGCCGGATGGTGATGGCGCCGGGCTCCCTGATGATGATGTTCTCGGCCGGTGAAGAGGATGCCAAGGAGCTTCCCAAGCTCATGACCATCCTCGATGACCGAGGAGCCGTCCAGCATAAATTCGGGGAGCAGCGGGACTACAAGGATTTCCTACTCAACAAAGCGGGAAACGGTATTCAATCCACCCTCGACGGGCAAGGCAACGTTTACCTCGCTTTCTCCAGGCAGAACCGGATCGAAAAATACTCCTCCGACGGCAGTCTCCTGTGGCGCGCCGACCGGGAGCTTGACTACAACACCGAGCCCAAGGACAGGGGGAAAATGGAGCGGAGGGGCGGAGGGACCAGTATCCGGATGCCCGAGCTGAATACCTGCTCCGTCGGCATCGCCGCCGACAGCCAAGGCCGACTTTGGGTGGCTTCGCTCCAGCGGCAGCTCAAGGAGGAGGAAAAGGCCGGGATGAAAGTCCAGATGAGCATGTCCGGCGGAGAGCGCAACATCTCGATGAAGGCCGACGGGAACATCGAGCTGCGCGACACCGACGCCTACAGGCTCGAGGTCTACGATCCCGACGGGGTTCTCCTCGGCATCATTCCCCTTGACCGTTTCGTCGACGACATACGGATCGAGCAGGACCGGCTGTTTTTCATCGACCGGATGCGCGGCGCCCAGATCCGCGAATATCGGATCGTTGAGAAATGAGGAAAGTCCGGAGCGAATCTGGCATCAGGCTGATTCAGCGCTGATCCATATTCCAATTGAGGGGACACTCACTTTAATTCAGGGTGAGGGCTGACGTCCGACAGCCAATTAAGGTTAGCGTCCCCTGAAGTCCTGAATTCTACATTGGATGGGGAATAGCAAGTTGCCTCTCTATGGCTCTTCTTCTATTAATCTTCCCCCAAATCGGGGGAAGAGAAGAGGAGGGAGCTTGTCGACCACTCACCAGGGGATCGTTAATCAAGAAAAAGGCGGCCGCTTCTCATCGCTTTTCCCGGGCGCAGTGGGAATCAGCGTGATGTCGTCCCTGACATAAACGACCCCCGGCCGGCGGATGAGCTTCTGGAGTTCCTGGTCCGTCAAGTCGTCCTTGATTTCCGCCGTGACATGCTTGCCGACCAGGAGCTTCGAGTTGAGCGAGTCGACGAGGCCGGTGATGTGGATGTAAGTCTTGGCCGGAGCCTCGCCCAGGACGATGGTCACCAGGTCCTCCCGCACCACGACGGCTTTGACCTCGGGGATGGAGGCGACCCTCTTGGTGAATTTCGAGATCATCCGCCGTTTGCGGTTGCGGATAAACCGGATCCCCAGAAAGGCCAGGAAGGCCCAACCGACCAGGCTTCCCCACTGCACCTCGGTGAAGAGCATCGCGACCGCCGCGACGAGCACGGCGACGGCGATGACCAGGCCGGTCGTTCCCAAAGGAATCCATGTCTTGACCTCGTCCAGCCAGCTCTTGATCCGCGCGCCGACGGGCAGGGACAAACTGGTCCCCGTCTCGATATTCTGCTTCAGCCTCCTGAGATCTTCCGCCAAATTGCGGGCATCCGGGTAACGGTCGTCGGGGCGCTTGCGCAGGCAACGGGAGATGATCAGCTGGACCTGGGGCGGGATGTTCCGGCGGAGAGTCGTCACCGGCTTGGCCTCTTCGAAAACGATGGCGTGCATGGTGTCGAGGGGCGTCTCCCGTTTGAAAGGAAGCTCCCCGGTCACCATTTCGTAGAGAACGATGCCCAGCGAGAAGATGTCGCTTCTCCGGTCGAGCGGACGGCCCCGGGCCTGCTCGGGGCTCATGTAGTTGGCTGTGCCCATGACCGTCCCGGCCATTGTATGGAATTGCTCTCTCGTTAGGGTGCGACCGGCTTCGAACGCGACGTCCGTTTCGCTGAAATCCGGGCCGAGGAGTTTGGCCAGGCCGAAATCGAGGAGCTTGGCGTGGCCGTCCCGGGTGACCATGATGTTGTCCGACTTGATATCCCGGTGGATGATTTTGGCTTCGTGCGCCCGGGCGAGCCCTTCGGCGATCTGGAGCGCCACCTCGACCGATCCCAGGAGGTCGAGCTCTCCCTCGGCGATGAGCTGTCCGACCGTCCGGCCCTCGACGAATTCCATGGCGATGAACATGGAGCCGCCCGCTTCGTCGATGTCATAGACCTGGGCAATGGCCGGATGAGTGACGGCCGCTGCGGACTGCGCCTCGACGAGGAAGCGGCTCTTGCGGCCGGGGTCGGAGACGAGCTCGGGCTTGAGGAGTTTCAAGGCGACGGGCCGGTGGAGCCGGGTATCGTAAGCCTTGTAAACGACACCCATTCCTCCCATCCCGAGGAGTTCCTCGATCTTGTAATGCTTGAGCGTCTGCCCGATCAATGATTTTCCCGCCGTCATCTTTATTTAACACACCATGCTCGGGCGCGCAATACCTAACATGATTTTGGGAATCCATCGTGGCAAGAATTCGGACGTTGATATAGTCCAGGGCGGCCTTGGTGATGGCCTCTTTCTCCGGCGCATCGTCATCCGCCTGTCCGAATGCCGGGAATTCGAGTGCCAAGAAAGAAAGAAGAAGGACGATCGAAGTTTTCATGACAACCTCCCAACCTGATCTATTCACAAATAATGCACCAAAATATTCCCCCTCCCCTGCGAGACTGTGTCACAATTCAGGTTTAGTTATGCCAATGGGAAATGCACTGGCAATTAGCCTCGCAAACCGCATCTGGCCATTCCATTT
>JAFGRZ010000003.1 GCA_016934895.1 Candidatus Aminicenantota bacterium | reverse complement strand
TTGACCTTCCGGCTGAAGAAGACCTTGAGTCCGGCGTCGAGGGTGTTGATCTGGAGGGCGTATTCCGGCCCAAGGAGCTCCATGCTCAGGCGCAAGCCGGCCCCAACATAGCACCACGAGGTCGTCGTCTCGACCACCACGACGTTTCCTTTCTCGTCCTTGTATTCGATGAGCGAGCGGGCGAAGTCCTCGGCTGGCCGCTTGAGATAGTCGGTCTTGCCGCCGCTCTGCTCGCGGAGGATTTTGGCATATTCCGGGTTTTGCCATTTCAAGCATGAGGCATAGGCGCTGATTTTGACGGGTGTCAACACAGTGCGCGGCGCCTCCGGCGGAGTCAGCATGAACTGGGCCACCTCGACGGAATGGCACATCATGTCGTTGAGAACGCCGCCGCCCTGAAGGGGACCTTCCCAGAACCAGGGCATGTGCGGCCCGCTGTGTTCCTCGGACGCCCGGGCGAGGTACGGACGGCCGGAGAGAGTCGCCCCCCGGGCCCAGAGAATGCCTTTGCCTCGAACGACCGCAGGCGCGAAGACCTGGTTTTCCAGGTAGCCGTCGAGCAGGTTCGCCCGGCGGGCGAGGTCCGACATCCGGCGTGCCTCTTTGACGTTCCGGCCGAGCGGCTTTTCGCAGCAGACGCCGATGAGATCACCTTTTCCTTTCTCCAATGCATGGACGATCTCTTCCATGACGTCCAGCCGCGTGAAGTTCGGGGAGCAAATCCAGACGGCATCGATCTTCGGATCGGCCGCCATATCGCGGATGGATTTATAGGTCTTGACCGCGCCGACATTGAGCTTCCGGACGAGACCGGCCGCCTCCTCGGCTCTTTTCTTGTCGGGATCGTAGATCCCCAGGATATCCGCGTCGCGGACGCCGACCCAGGAACGGATATGGAACCTGGCGACGAACCCCCCGCCGATGAGTCCAATGCCCAATTTCTGTTTTTTCAACTGCGACCTCCTGTCCGTGCGGCCATTGTAGGAAAATCTCTTTGTTGTGTAAAGCAGGAATCGCCGTATTCCCCTTTTCCGGCAAATATGCTACATTTTCCCCGAGAAAGAAAGGAGTCCGAGATGCCGAAATACAGGATCGCCGTGCTGCCCGGAGACGGAGTCGGGAAGGACGTTATCGAAGCGGCTATGATCGTCCTCGACAAGCTGGCTGTGGACGCGGAATTTGTCTATGGCGACATCGGATGGGAATTCTGGCGCCGTGAGGGAAACGCCCTTCCCGACCGCACCATCAGGATGCTCAAGGAGACCGATTGCTGTCTGTTCGGGGCCATCACGTCAAAACCGAAGGAGGACGCCGCCGCGGAGCTCACTCCCGCACTTAAGGGCGAAGGGCTCTCCTATTTCAGCCCCATCGTCAGGCTCCGCCAGGAGTTCGATCTCTACACCAACCGACGGCCCTGCAAAGCCTATCCCGGAAATCCTCTCAATTACAGGGACAATATCGACCTGGTGATTTTCAGGGAAAACACCGAGGGCATGTACGCCGGAGTGGAATTCCATCCGTTGCCCCAGGCGGTCCGGGACGCGCTCCTCGTCCACCCCAAGATGAGAGCCTTCAAGGAGACTCCCCTTGATGAAGTCGCTTTGTCCACCCGGATCATGACGAAAAAAGGCTGCACCCGGATCGTCCAGGCCGCTTTCGAATACGCCCGCGAGTTCAAGCGCCGCTCCGTGACCATCGTCGAGAAACCCAATGTGCTCAGGGAGACGGGCGGTTTGATGCTGGACGTCGCCCGGGCCATCGCCAGGGAATATCCCGGGATCCCCCTCAAGGAAGCCAATGTGGATGCCATGTGCATGTGGCTGGTCAAGAATCCCCACGACTACGACGTTCTGGTCGCCGAGAACCTCTTCGGCGACATCATCTCCGACCTCAGCGCCCAGCTCGTCGGCGGGCTGGGATTCGCCTCGGCCGGGAATATCGGCGACCACTACGCCGTCTTCGAGCCGACCCACGGCTCCGCCCCCAAGTATACGGGAATGTATAAAGTCAATCCCCTCGCCACTTTCCTGGCCGCCAAGATGATGCTCGAATGGCTGGGAGAGACAGGGAAAGGGAGGCGGATCGAAGAAGCCATCACGGCGGTCATCAAGGAGGGCAAGGTGCGCACCTATGATATGGGCGGGGACGCGACGTCGCTTGATGTCGCCCGGGCCGTGGCCGGCAGACTGTAGAGGAGCACCCGGGATGGGCAAGACGGTCATCGAAAAAATCATCCAGGGCCACACGGCCGACGAGGTCGCCGCCGGCAAAATCGTATGGATGGACCTGGACGTCCGTTCGGCCCGGGATTTTGGGGGTCCGAACGTGGTCAAGAACTACGAGCGCGAGTACGGCGGTCTTCCCCTGGCGGACAAGACAAAGACGTTTTTCACCTTCGATCTCTGCGCGCCGGCATGCACTCTCAAATATGCAGACAACCAGCAGATCTGCCGCGACTTCGCCCGGAAGAACGGGATCCAAGTTTATGACGTCGACAGCGGCGTGGGAACGCACGTCCTGATGGAAGAGGGGCTGGTCCGGTTCGACAGCACCGTCGTCGGCACGGACAGTCACATGAATATTCTGGGCGCTCTCGGCGCTTTCGGCCAGGGAATGGGCGACGTCGATATCGCCTTCGCCTTCCGGACCGGGCGGGCCTGGTTCGAAGTTCCGGAAAGCGTCAAAGTCGTCCTTAAGGGGACGTTCAAGGAGCCGTCGTCAGCCAAAGACCTGACTCTCTTTCTCCTCAAAGTCCTGGGCACGAAAAAGGTCGCCCTCCGCGCGGCCGAATTCACCGGGCCTGCGCTCGCCGGGCTTTCGTTGGCGGGCCGGATGACCCTCTGCAGCATGGTCACCGAGATGGCCGGGATCATCGGTTTCATTCCAGAGTGCGGGGCCGCGGCCCGGGATGAGATCGAGAAATATTCGGGCGTCTCTTTTTCTCCTCTCCTCGCCGATCCGGACGCCGGCTATGCCGAAACGATCGAAATCGACATCGAGGGGCTTTCTCCCCAGGTGGCCGCCCCGCCATCGCCGACGAATGTCAAGCCCGTGGCGGAGCTTCGGGGGACCAAAATAGACGCCGGGTTCATCGGGTCCTGCACCAACGGCCGGTTTGAAGATTTCGCCGCCGCGGCGCGTCTTCTCAAAGGCCGCGGCGTCAAGAAGGGGATTATGCTCAAGATCGTGCCGACGACGCGACGGGTTTATGAAGAGCTCCTGGCCAAGGGAGTTCTCCAGGATTTATTTGACGCGGGCGCCATCGTGGTCAATCCCGGCTGCGGCGGCTGCGCCGAGGGCCACGTCGGCCTGACGGGCCGGGGCGAAGTCCAGGTCAGCACGGGAAACCGCAATTTCCCCGGCAAACAGGGGAAGGGCCAGACCTACCTGGCCGGCCCGGCCGTCGTAGCCGCTTCCTGCATCTTGGGCCATATCGCCGGCCCGGAGGACCTGTAACATGGACACGTCATCGCACCGCGGCCGGATCTGGGTTCTCACCGACACGTCCGGGAAGCTGATCGAGGACATCGACACCGACCAAATCTTCCACAATGCCTTCCTGCACATCACCGAGATCGCCGAAATGGGACGGCATGCCCTGGGAAACCTCGAGGGTTGGAAAGATTTCCCCAAAAAGGTCCGGCCCGGCGATATCATCGTGGCCGGGAGAAATTTCGGCGCCGGGTCGTCCCGTCAGCAGGCCGTCGATTGTTTCATTGCCCTGAACGTCGGACTGATGCTGGCCCCTTCCTATTCGTCGATCTATTTCCGGAACGCCGTCAATTCGGGATTCCCCGTCCTCAGGTGCGGCGATGTCGATTCGCTCGTCAACGGCCGGAAACTGGAAACGGGCGATGAGGTCGAAGTCCACTTCCTGAACGGCCGCGGGCGTAATCTGAGCAAGACGCACAATTTCTCGATAGAGCCGATGAGCGCGGTTCAACGCGACATCTACCGGGCGGGGGACCTCTTCGCTTTCGGCCGGTCGTCCGGTCGGAAAGAATAAGATGCGCATCCTGGCGCTCGACACGACCACCCGTTTCGGCTCGGTCGCCCTGCTCGAAAATACCCGGCTCTTGGCCGAAGCCAACGCGGAGTCCCCCACCACCCACTCGGCCGGGCTCCTCCGGTCCATCGACGACCTGCTGAAGAAAAACTCCCTCGAAATCCGGGAGATCGACGGGTTCGCGGCGGCCGCCGGTCCCGGGTCTTTCACCGGCATCCGGATCGGCCTCAGCACGATCAAGGCCTTCGCCTTTGCCTCTCAAAAACAAGTCGCTCCGGTGTCCGGCCTTCTCGCCCTGGCCATGAAGCTCCAGGAGACCCAGGGCCGTTTGTATTGTCCGTTGATCGACGCGAAGAAGGGAGAGGTCTTCGCGTCGCTCTTCGAGGTTCAAGGCCGAAACCTCAAGGCGGTGATCCAGGAAGGGGCCTACGGCCCCGACGCTTTGCTCGCCCGGTTGCCGGCGCACCGGGTCATCCACTTCATCGGGACCGGAGTCGAAACCTACAAGGATAAGATTCAGGCCTATCTCGGAGACAAGGCCCGGCTGTCGTCAAGGTCGCTCTTTATCGGCTTCGAGGTCGGGCTCATCGGTTATCACCTTTTGAAAAGGGGCCAAGGCGTGGGTGCGGAGGCCCTCGAGCCGCTCTATTACCGCAAATCGCAGGCGGAGGAAAAAAAATAGAGCGCGTCAGACTCGCCCGGGAATTCTTCCAGCTGCGGCGGATGGAAACGGAGGATCTCCGGTCCGTTCTGGAGATCGAAGAGCTTTCCTTCCTTCACCCCTGGCATGAATCCACCTTCCGGGGTGAAATCCAACATCGCCCGATTTCTTTTCCACAAGTCGTCGTTCACACGACGCTCAACCGGATCATCGGCTATGTCATCTTCTGGATGATCGGCGAGGACGTCCAGATCAACAATATCGCCGTCCATCCCGATTTCCGGAGGATGGGGATCGGCGAACAGGTGTTAAGGGAGGTCATCGAC
>JAFGRZ010000019.1 GCA_016934895.1 Candidatus Aminicenantota bacterium | reverse complement strand
TTCGGCCACACCCGGGGCCTCGTCCAGATCCTGGCCAAGTCCGGCACCGATTCCTATATCTTCTGCCGGCCGGGGCTCGCCGACGGCTCCCTCCCCGCCGAGGATTTCGTCTGGGTCGGGTTCGACGGCTCAGAGGTTATGGCTTCGCTCGTCGCCGCCCATTACAATTCGCCGGGCGGAGAGGCCAAGAAAAAAGTCTTGGACTGGATGGCGGCCCATCCCGGCCGCAGGCTGAGCCTGGTTCTCTGGGGGGTCGGGGATCATGGGGGCGGCGCCTCCAAGGCGGATCTGAACGAACTCCGGGAGTTGATCGAGGAGCATCCGAACCACGAGATCATGCACTCTCACCCCGAGGCCTATTTCGAAGACCTCAAGAAAAGGCGGTCGGCTCTCCCCAAGCACGCCAAGGGCATCAATCCCTGGGCCGTCGGGTGCTACACGACCATGGCCCGGATCAAGCAGAAACACCGGCTTCTCGAGAACGAACTCTTCCTGGCGGAGAAAATGGCCTCCGCGGCTTCCTTCCAAGGTTTGATGAGGTACCCTCAGCAAGAACTTCGGGAAGCCGGGCTCGACCTCGCTTTCAGTCAGTTCCACGATATCCTCCCCGGCTCCGCCGTCCAGGCGGCCGAGGAATCCTCTATCCGGAGGATGGACCACGGTCTGGAGATTCTCTCCCGGGTCAAGGCCCGGGCCTTTTTCGCCCTGGCCGGCGGGGAAACTCCGCCGGCTGAGGAAGAGGTCTCTATTTTCGCTCACAACCCGCATCCTTTCCGGATAAGAGGGATTTTCGCCTGCGAGTTCCAGCCCCACGAAATCAACCGGACAGGCCGGTATCTGTTCCCTCAAGTCTATTCCGGCCGCCAACCTCTCCCATCCCAACCGGAAAAAGAGGCCGGCAATCTCCATATCGAATGGCGCAAAAAAGTCGTCTTCGCGGCCGTGCTCGAGCCCGGGCGGATGAACCGTTTCCTTTGCCGCCTGGAAAAGCGGCCAGTCCGGCCGGCGCCTCGAATCAAGGAAGCCGACGGGAAAATCGTCTTCCGCACCCGGGAGATCGAGGTCGTCATCAATGCGGGGACCGGATTGATCGATGCCTATCGGATCAGAAGACGTGATTTCCTGGCCGCAGACGCCTTCATGCCTTTGGTCATGATCGATAACGCCGACCCCTGGGGAATGACGGTCAGGCAATTCCGGGAGACGGCCGGGCGGTTCGAGTTGGCCTCCGCGCGGATCGCCGCTGAGGCGTCCGGAATCGGCGGCCGTCTTCCGGCGGCCGTCCGCATCCTCGAGGACGGCCCGGTCAGAATCGTCGTGGAGTCGGTCCTGACTTTCAACCGCTCGGTCATTTTCCAGAGATACAAGCTGCCGAAACAGGGAACCGAAATCGAAGTCGAACTCCGGGTTCACTGGAACGAGAAGGACCGGATGCTGAAGCTGCGGGTCCCGACGCTCTTTCCGCAGGCCCGCTATATCGGGCAGACCGCCTACGGCGTCTCCGACCTCCCCGCGGACGGGAGCGAGGCGGTCGCTCAGAAGTGGGTCGCCGTCGTCCCAAGCGGCGACGACGCCGCCCTCACGGTCATCAACGACGGGGTCCACGGTTCGGATTTCCTGGAAGGAGAGATGCGCCTGTCCCTCCTGCGTTCGGCCGCTTACTCGGCGGACCCCGTTCCCAGCGGTCCATTGGTTGCCCAGGATCGCTACGTCCCCCGGATCGACCAGGGCGAGAGGATATTCCGCTTCTGGATCAACGGCGGAACGCGTTCCTCCCGGCTGACCGCGGTCGACCGGGAGGCCCTGGTGAAGAACGAGAAACCTTTCCTCCTCGCCTTCTTTCCTTCGGGTGGAGGGAAAAAATCTCAGGCGTTTATTTCCCTCAGTGACCCGGCCGTCGAGGTCGCGGCGCTCAAAAAAGCGGAGGATGGGAACGACCTCATCATCCGGCTCTTCGAACCCACGGGCAGGAACCGGGAGACGACGCTCTCTCTTCCCTGGGTGGGAGCGAAAAAGACGATCCGGCTCCGGGCCTTCGAGCTCAAGACTCTCGCCTTCAACCGGAAGTCGAAGCGTTTTCGTGAACTCGATCTCCTGGAACGGCCGCGGTCTCAACGACGATGAAGAAAATGGCCTCCATTGTCCTCGTCGGGATCGGAGGCATGGGTTCCGTTTACCTGGAGTCTCTGCTTCAGCACAAAGCAAGCGGCCGATTTCGGCTGGCCGGCACGGTCGACATCCGCGCCGCGGGATGCCCTCACCAAGAGGAACTCAGGGCTTCCGGCATTCCGGCATATGCCACCCTGGAAGATTTCTATTCGCGGGACCAGGCCGACCTGGCGATCATCTCTTCTCCCATCCACTTTCACTCCGCCCAGGCCTGCCTGGCGCTCTCGCGGGGAAGCCGGGTTCTCTGCGAAAAACCGGCGGCGGCGACGGTCCAGGAGGTCCGGCGGATACAGGCCGCCGAGCGGTCGGCCCGGAGATGGGTGGCGGTCGGCTACCAATGGTCCTTCAGCTCCGCCATCCAGAGTTTGAAACACGATATCCGCCAAGGGCTGTTCGGCCTTCCCCGGCTGCTCAAATGCCTTTATCTCTGGCCGCGGAGCGAACTTTACTACAAGCGCAACGACTGGGCCGGCAGGATCAGGGATAACCAAGGCCGATGGATCCTGGACAGCCCGGTGAACAACGCCATGGCTCATGACCTCCACAACATGTTCTATGTCCTCGGGAAAGAAACCGAGACCGCGGATAAACCGGTGCGCCTGGAGGCTGAGCTTTACCGGGCTCACGACATCGAGAATTTCGACACGGCGGCGATCCGCTGCTTCACTGAGTCCGGCGCGGAGATCCTGTTTTTCGTTTCGCATGCCGCCGGGGTCGACACCGGTCCCGTCTTTTCGTACGCATTTGAACGGGGTGAGGTGACGTTATCGGGACGAGACGCTCCCATTCTTGCCCGCCTCGCCGGTGCCCAGAGAAACTACGGTGTTCCCGATGCCGAGCCGCTCCGGAAGATGTGGGAGGCGATCGATTCGGTTCAGGACGAATCCCTCCCAGTCTGCGGGCTTGAAGCGGCGCTGGGACAAGTCCTGGCCGTAAACGGAGCTCAGGACTCCCCCGCGGATATCCGGGCCTTCCCCCGCCGGATTATTTCCTCCCGAGGTGAACCGGGGCGCCGGGAGATCTCCGTCGAGGGGCTGGCCGGGATCCTCAAAGAATGTTATGAGAAGAACCGGCTCCCCTCGGAACTCGGCGCCTCCTGGAGCCGGAAAGGCCGATGGATCGACCTTGACGATTATGTTCATTATCCCGGAGGGAGGGAGTACGGCAGCTCCTAGCCTGGAGAAACCGCTCTCTTTCCGGCCAGTTGGCCGCAGGCGGCCCGGATATCGGCTCCCTTGGAGAGGCGCACGGTCACGCTCACCCCTTTTTCCTGAAGACAACGAAGAAAAGCGTCCGTCCGGTCCCGGGAGGAGGCCTCCCATTCCGGACCGCACCCCGGGCTGTAGGGGATGAGATTGATCTTCGCCCGGAGCCTTTTGGCGATGGCCGCAAGGCGGCCCGCGTCGGCGGCCGTATCGTTCAGGCGGGAGATGAGAATATATTCAACGGTGATCATCCGCCCGGTCGCTCCGGCATATTCCGCAGAAGCCCGGACGACTTCGGCCAGAGGGTATTTCCGATTAACCGGGAGCAGGCGGGAACGCAAGGCCTCGGTGGTGGCATGAAGCGACAACGAAAGATTCACTTGAAGACCCAGGCGCGCAAGCTCCTTGACGGCGGGAACGATCCCGACCGTGGAGATGGTGATGCGGCGGGCCCCGATGTCCAGACCCTCCCGGGCATTCATGATCCGGACCGCCCGGACGACATTCTCGAAATTGTCCAGAGGCTCTCCCATCCCCATTAAAACGAAATTGCTCAGGCGCACGTTCGACGCGTCGCTCCGAAAAAGGATTTGACCGACGATTTCCGAAGAAGACAGATTTCTTTTGAAGCCTTCCCGGCCGCTCGCGCAGAAAACACAGCCGAACTTGCAGCCGACCTGGGTGGAAAGGCAGAGCGTCCGCCGGGTTCCCGACGGAATAAGGACCGTCTCGATGAAGGCCCCGTCGGCCAGCCGGAAAAGGTATTTCTGGGTTCCATCGGCGGACCGGAGTCCCTCGGCAAGCTCAAGAGATGACAGCCGGAAATGATCTTCGAGCTCTTCTCTCAAGCTTTTGGGCAGGTCGGTCATGGCGTCAAAGGAACGGGCGCCCTTTTTATAGATCCATTCAAAAATTTGCATGGCGCGATAGGCGGGCTCTCCCCAACCCTCCAGCTCAGTCCTGAGCTCATCGAGCGTCAAATCCTGAATATCCTTTTTCATCAACGCTCCATTCAGCATCCCCTCCGCAAACTCCCCCAGATAGAAAATGGGCGACACGGCGGCTGTCCCGGCCGCCCGCATCCCAAAGAAAACGGAGACACGCGGGTCTCCAGCGAGGACGGACGAGGCATTGCCTTGGCGGGGCCCATTATTCACCTAATAGAAACCATCAGCCAGAGAAGCGCCAGGATCACCCCGACGAGCACCCATGTCCCTCCGAAACCGAGGACGTCCGCCCGGCCGGGCTTCATGAGCTCCCAGTTCGATCCCGGCCGGAGCTTGCGCATTTCGATCCTTTCGGGATGAGTCCGGGCCTCCCTGACCGCTCTCTCATCCTCCTCCGGCGAGGGCGCGACCGGCGTGTGAACCTTGGCGAAAAACCCGTCCAAATGGGATTTCGCGACCGGCCGGGTCAAAGCGCTCAAGAGGAACAGAAGGACAAAAGGAAAAAGCGCATCGAAAAAGAAACGGGTCGCCACGAGCTGCGCCTTGGTGAACCGGCTGAAATCGATGCCGAATCCGCTCAGAACCCAGATCTCGGCCTCGAACCGCCCCAGGCCGATCTTGGCCGAGGCCGGGTCCCCGGGATCGATCCGGGCCACTTTCTCGAAAAAGATCGCGGCCGGCTCCACTCGATGCCTCTTTTCGATCTCATCACCCACCGCCCCGGCCCGGCCGGCCTCGACGTCCTCCTCAAGTGCTCTGGTTGTGATCCGGACGACCTGAGCCTTCGTCTCGCGGAGGAACGCGGGGTTCGTCCTCGCCCAATCCCAGGATTGGAAGAGGTTGGGGATGACGGCATAGATGATGAAGCACACGAAGATCTGGGCGACGACCGCCTTCTTGGTCAGCCTCCGCCAGACAAATCCCAGCCAGATCGCGGCTCCGAAGACCGCCGGCATGGAGATGAAATATTTGAAGAGATCAAGAAGGTTGCCGACGAACAGGGCCGCCCCGATCCCTCCGGCCAGAACGACGGCGATGACGACCCGGCCCACCGCAAGAAGGTGGCGCTCCGATTTCGGCGAGACGAAAGGCTGGTAAAGATTGCGGATGAAGAGGGCCGAGTGGGTGACCGAAGCCGCGGCGAGTGTGGACATGTTGGCCGCCAGGATCCCGGCCAGCATCAGCCCCACGGCACCCGGGAAGAGGAGGTGGAGGGTCATGTAGCCCCAGATCAGGTCCGGGTCGTGGACCTGTCCTTTGAAGAGCCCGTAGGCCAGCAGGCCGGCCAACGCCCAAAAAATCATCAAGAAACGCTTGAAGAACATGCCGATGATCATCCCGAACCGGGCCGCATTTTCATTCCTGGCCGCGCTGGCGGTCTGCATCATCGGCGCCGAGGCGATGATCGATACCAG
>JAFGRZ010000146.1 GCA_016934895.1 Candidatus Aminicenantota bacterium | reverse complement strand
TGACCGGGAAAACCACCGCCAGCGACGCCTGGCACAGCCTGCTCAAGCCGGACGACACGATCGGTCTTGTCCCCACGCCCCACCTGAACCCGACTCATAATGAGGTCGTGGATGCCGTGAAAAGCTCCCTTGTCGCCGCCGGATTCTCCTCAGACAAGATCCTGGACGCCCAGGGAGGCCCGGAAAAGCCGAAGGCCTGCACGGCGCTCATCGGGCTCCCCGGCTTGAAGGCCCACTGGCTCACGGGCCTCGGGACGGTCATGAAGCTCTATATCCTCTATTCGGGAAACCCGCGGAACTACCACGACACCGACAGCGCCAAGTTGGGGGAGATCTGGAACATGCCGTTCGTCAAGGGGAAAACACGCCTCGTTCTCGTGGATGCCCTTCATCCCCTCTTCGATAAGGGCCCGCAGGTCGACCCCCGGTACAAATGGGCTTATAACGGATTGATCGCCGGGACCGATCCGGTGGCCGTCGAAACCGTCTGCCTGCGCATCATCATGGAAAAACGGAAGGCCTACAAGGGCGAGCCCTGGCCGCTGACTCCCCCGCCGCTCTGTGTCGAAGCCGCGGACAAGGAGTATGGATTGGGGACGAGCGATTGGGGCAAGATCAAGGTCGACCTTTCCGGTTGGACTGAGAACGCCCTCCTCGGCTGAAAAAAGTGAAGAAAAAGGACTCGTTCACCAGGACGCTCGAGATCCCCACGACCGAGCTCAAGAAAGGGACATTATTCGCCGGGAGATACGAGGTCCAGGAGGAACTCGGGAAAGGGGGGATGGGGCGCGTCTACAAAGTCCTGGACAAGGAGATCGGCGAGACCGTCGCCCTCAAGATCTTGAACCCGGACGTGGCCGCCGACCGAAAGACGATCGAGCGCTTCAGGAACGAACTGAAGGTGGCCCGCCGGATCACCCACCGGAACGTCTGCCGGATGCACGACATCAACAAGGAAAAAACCACCTACTTCATCACCATGGAGTACGTGCCCGGAGAGGACCTGAAATCGCTGATCCGGAGGAAAGAGCGGCTGAGCGAAGACGAGGCCATAACCCTGGCCGGACAGGTCTGCGCCGGCCTCGGCGAAGCCCACCGCCTGGGCGTCACTCACCGCGACCTCAAACCGCAGAACATCATGATCGACAAGGAGGGGAAGGCAAGGATCATGGACTTCGGGATCGCCCGCTGCCAAGAAACAAGAGGCGTGACCGAGGAAGGATTGATCATCGGGACCCCCGATTACATGTCCCCCGAACAGGTCGAAGGCGGCGAGGCGGACCCGCGCTCCGACATCTATTCCCTGGGCGTCGTCCTCTACGAGATGGCGACGGGGAGGGTGCCGTTCGAGGGGAAAACCGCCTTGAGCATCGCTTTCAAACACAAGATGGAAGCGCCTCTCGACCCCAGAAAGCTCAACGACGGGCTTTCCGACGGGTTCAGCACGATCATCCTGAAATGCCTGGAGAAGGAGAGGGAGAGAAGATTCCAGACGGCGGAAGAACTTTCGGCCGATTTGCAGAGCCTCCAAAAAGGCACGGAAACGGTTGTGTTTCCAGGAAAAGTCGATCTGCCCGGATTCCTGTTTGAAACGGAAGCGGAGGCTCCCGGGGAAAGGCCGGTGTTTGTCGCCCGCGAACGAGAACTCGACAATCTCGCGCGATGGCTGGATTCGAGCCTCGCCGGGAAGGGCCAGGTGGTTTTTGTCACCGGCGAAGCCGGGAGCGGGAAGACCGCCCTCCTCCAGGAGTCCGCCCGTCGCGCCCAGAAAGCGGACGCCGACCTCATCGTTGCCGCCGGTAAGTGCAACGCCCACACCGGGATCGGCGACCCTTATTTCCCGTTCATCGAGATCATGGGGCTTCTGACCGGAGACGTCGAGGCCAAGTGGGCGGCGGGCGCCGTCTCCAGCGACCAGGCCCGACGCCTTTGGGAGATCCTCCCTTTTTCGGTTCAGGCCCTGCTGGAAAACGGACAGGACCTGATCAATACTTTCGTCCCGGGCGCGGCCCTGGTCTCGCGGAGTGAAGTCGCCTCAAAAGGCCCGTCCGGCTGGCTAACCGCCCTGAAGAAACTCTTCGAACGCAAGTCCTCCCTGCCTCCGGATTCGACACTTCAGCAAAGCACCCTCTTCGAGCAATACACCCTCCTGCTTCTGGCCCTGGCCGAACAAAAACCTTTACTTTTGATTTTGGACGACCTGCAGTGGATGGACGCCGGCTCGGCCGGTCTGCTTTTTCATCTCGGGCGCCGCCTCAGCGGCAGCCGGATTCTGTTATTGGGGGCTTTCCGGTCTTCGGAGATCGCCATCGGCCGCGGTGGAGAGCGTCATCCCCTGGAGCCGATCCGGAATGAGTTCAAGAGCGCCTTCGGAGAGATGGAGATCGAAGTCGGGAAGGCCGAGGAGCGCCGGTTCGTGGATAATTTCATCGATTCCGAACCCAACCGGCTGGACGAAAAATTCCGCCGAAAGCTCCATCATCAGACCAAAGGGCATCCCCTCTTCACTGTCGAGCTGCTGCGCACGATGCAGGAGAGAGGAGCTCTGGTCAAAGACCAAGAAGGCCGCTGGGTGGAAGGGCCGGAAATAAAGTGGGATACTCTCCCGGCCCGGGTCGACGCCGTCATCGAAGAGCGGGTCAACCGGCTCGGCGAAAACCTAAAGGAGACTCTCACCTTCGCCAGCGTCGAGGGCGAGGAGTTCACGGCCGAGGTGATCGCCCGGCTCCAGGACGCCGAGGTCTT
>JAFGRZ010000145.1 GCA_016934895.1 Candidatus Aminicenantota bacterium | reverse complement strand
TTTGAACCCCCGACACTGCGGATATGAGCCGCATGCTCTGACCAACTGAGCTACGCCGCCGGGTGCGAAAATTGTAGCGGAACACCCCCGATTAGTCAATTTCGCGCCCGGGAAGCCAAGGCCGGAGGACAGATGAGGGACCCGCTGGATGCGGCCGTCGAGATGCGGAAGATGGTGAAGGAGATGGACCCATTCGGGCGGACCTATAAAGGGCCGCTTCGTACCGGATGCAGACTCTTCGATCGTGCGCAGCGTGAGTGTCGGATCGGCCTGACGCTCGGGAGCGAGCTTGTGTTCGGCCTTCATGTTGAAAATGTCTCGACCGGGATTGCCCATGTGATAGGTACCTAAAACCAGGGCTTCGGCCATGGGCGGTCCTTCCAGCCGATCTGCCGGGAATCGCGATGGCTCAACTTGGGCGACAACAATATCAGTCCTCCACGTCGGATTTCAACCTAATAGAAGGTCCGGTCCAGGCGAAAGGTTGTCTCAGGCGGAAAGACCCGCGACAACCGCCCCCCTCGCCGAACCCGGCACCGAATAATCTCCTGAGGCCGGAGCTATAGAAAAGGGAGAATCCCCGGGCGGCGCCGGCTCACAAACCGAACTCACGGCCGATATGCCGGCTTAAGACTCGCCGCAGTCTCTTGGCCGTACCGGGCGCCCTAAGGTCCGGATTCTCGAAGATGTCCCGGGCGGAGATATCCGGGTTTCCGTAATAATCCCGGTTGGACTGGCTGTCGATCTGGATGGCGGCCCCCTTGAGCGAGATCCCGATGAACAGCCCCTTGGACTTGGAATAGGCGTAGATCTCGGCCTTCATCTCCAGGTCGGTGGTGGCCTGGGCCCCGCGTCCCACCGGACCGGCCGCGACGCCGGCGTCCGCGCCCAGGGTGATCTTCCCGTCGGCGATGTTGTCGATGCTCCGCCGGGTTTTAAAAACCAACAGCAGGTCCGACTTCTGGATGCCGACCTGCCATCCCAGACTCCCCCCCGCGAGGGTGATGAACGAAGGATTGCTCCAGAGACTCCTGTCCTTGACGAGGAGAACGCCCCGCCCGTACTCTCCTCCGATTCCGTAGGCCGCTTTGACCATTCCCGGGATAATGGCGATCCCGTAGGCCTGGCACAGGATCGACTCGGGAATCCCCTCCTCGGTCAACTCGGCGATCTCCTGGAAAACCCTGATGGCCTCCCCAACCCTTCGCTCTTCCTCATTCGCATCCGAAGTGGGGGCGGCCCCCCAGGACGGTGCCAAGAGGACCGCGGCAAGCGACAGAACCAGTCCGGCCGATATTTTTCGGTGAACGGTCCTTCTCATCCTTGTCCTCCACTATTCACGTTTTCCGAGCTGGTCCGTGATCTCCCCGTTCCCCCCCAGAAGAGTGTCGATGATCATAGCATCCTCCATCCGCCGGGGTTTCATTATTATATACGGATTTACCCCCGCCGCGGTTGGTCGGTTTGGACACCGATAGTATTTGGGAAGGATCAACCTTGTCCCTCCGGAATCCGTAGTATAATATGAATCGAGGAAACGCGTAAGGGATGCCCGCTTATAATCCGTCGGTTTCCCTTATCAGAATGAAGAAAGGAGGTGCCCGGATGAAAAACAAGATTTTCTCTTTCATCCTCATGGGATTGTTCATCGGTCTTCTGACCCAGGGCCAAGCTCAAACCGCCAAGACGCTTCAGCCTCAGGCCAAGACTCCGCTGCCCATGTATCAACTCGCCCAGGAAATGTCCAAGAGGCTGAACAGCAGCCTCCAGGTGAAAACGGTGGTCGGCGAGCCGATGAAGGTCGGAAAGGTGACCCTCATCCCGATCATGATGATCGACATCGGGTTCGGGGGCGGAGGCGGCGGGGCTCCCCAGGCTCCGGAGATGGGCGGCAAAGGCTTCTACATGAGCGGCGAGGCCCGGCCGCTGGGGTTCGTCGTCGTGAGCAAAGCGGGGACGAAATTCGTCAGCGTGGGCAAGATCCCTAAGAACTAAGGAGCCGGACATGAACATCAAAAGACATTCTATCATCGCGTTGGGAGCTTTCGTTCTGCTGGTGGGACTTTTGGAAGCCCAGGCCCCTCTCTCGCAGCCCCTGGCGGAATTCGACAAGCTCGTATCGAACCTGAGAGTCGGCGCCGTGGTGGGAGAGCCTGTCCGGATCGGAGAGACATACGTCGTGCCCTTCGCCAGGATCCAATTCGGCCTGGGAGGCGGCGGGGCGATGATGGCCTTCGGCGGAGGAATGGGAGGAAAAGCCATACCGCAGGGGATATTGATCATCGAAGGCGAGGACGTCCGGGTGGAGCTCTTCCCCGAGGAAGAGAAGAAACCATCGCTCTTGCAGGAATTGTTGCCCATTCTGTTGAAAGCGCTTCCCCAGATCATGGGCGACAAGTCGCCTTTTGCCTCCAAACCGCCAGCCGCGGCGGGCAAAGCATCGGGCCAACCCGCAGAGATCCCCAAAGACGCTTCGCTCGAGAAGCTCAAGAAATCGTTCTCCGAAAAAAAGTATCACGAGGCCCTGGCGATGGCGGATGCCCTCCTGGCCAAGGATCCGGACAACGCCGACCTTCATGCCTGGAAGGGGCATGCCATGGGGAGCCTGGCGCAGGGCAATCCCGCCGACATGATGAAGTACGGAATGGGCGCTATGCAGGAATATGAAACGGCGCTGAAGCTCGATCCCGATAACGCCGACGGTCATTTCGGCCGGGGCATGGTCCGGCTGATGGCGCCTCCCGGGTTCGGGGGCGACCTCGATGGGGCCATCGAGGATTTCGAGGCGGCCGTCGCCAAGGATCCGTTGCCCGAAGCCTATTTCCATCTCGGAGAAGCCCTGCGGAAGAAAGGCGATCCTGAAAAGGCAAAAGACGCCTATAAGAAAGCGCTGGCCATAAGGCCCAACTACCCGGAAGCCGTCAAGGCTCTGGCCGGAATCCAATGAATGGAAGCATTGCCAAAATCCCATGAGTCCGCCGCCGAGGGGCAAGTGAGGATTGACGATAGAGTATATGAAAGGAAATAGAGCTCGTCGACGATGCCGCCTGAGGGAGGCGCTACGAGCACTCGCCCGCTTCAGTCGCTGGTCATGATGAACAGCGGCTTCTGGCGGAAGCTCTTGTAGAGCGGGCGGAGACGGTCGCGGTCATAATATTTGTCGACATCGACCATTTTTTTCTTGCTGATCACCGTTTCGATGGGCACGTCGTCGTACTCGCCGTTGCGCAGGCAGACCATCCGCCCTGATTTTTTGTCCATGATGAGATCCAGCGCCACGTTGCCGAAGGCCATCGGGACGATCGAATCGACGGCGTCGGGGTCCCCGCAGCGGACGAGGTAGCTCAGCTTCTGGTTGATGACGTTGATCCGCCGGCCGTCGTTGAACTTGGGCGAGAGCTCTTTGAGCTGATCCGCGACATAATCGCCGAAGCCCCCGAGTTTTTTGTGTCCGTACATGTCCGTCTCTTGGCTGAAATAGACCATCTCCTTGCCTTCGACCATGGCGCCCTCGGAGACGAGGACGACCGAATAAAGGCTGGGATTCTCGGCCCGGTCCTCGGTCAATAACTCGCAGAGCCGCTCCATGTTGAATCTGTATTCGGGAATGACACAGCGGTTGGCCGCCCCGGCCATCGTGGGAAGGAGGGCGGTGAAGCCGGCGTAACGGCCGAAGACCTCGATGCAGAGAAATCGCTCGTGGGAACCGGCCGTCGTCCGCAACGCATGGGTCAGGCTGATCGTCCGGGTGACGCAGGTGCTGAAGCCGAGGCAATAATCGGTGCCGGGGACGTCATTATCCATCGTCTTGGGGATCGCGATGATCTTGACGCCTTTCTGGTGGAGAGTGCAGGCGTAGCTCAGCGTATCATCCCCGCCGATGGGGATGAGATAATCGATCCCCAACCGTTCAATGTTTTTCAGAACTTCCTCGGTAAGATCGTTGAATCTATCCTTGTATTTGCCGCGCAGATGGGTCGGCACGTTGACATACGGGACGTGGCTCGGCCGCGTCCGGGAAGTGTGAAGGAAGGTGCCTCCGGTCCGACCGATCTTGTTGACGATTTCCTCGGTCAGAACCTGGCCGCATTCCGTTTCATCGGTGAGTTCATCCCGGTTGATCTCGATCAGCCCGGCCCAGCCCCGGCGGATGCCGATGACATCGTAGCCCTCATGAATGGCCCGGATGGTGACCGCCCGGATGGCCGGGTTGAGCCCGGGGACGTCGCCGCCGCCGGTGAGGATCCCGATGATGCCTTTTTTCGTCTTGACGTTGGCCATGGCCGTTCTCCTTTTTAAGCGCCTCCGCAAGGACCGACGGAATGGAAATATCCGTTTCGGAGGGGAGCGTCGATCGTCGCCGGCGTCGCAGGCGGCGCCGAGGGAGGCGTCCGGTTTCAAGAATATACGCCGCCGGGCCTCCCCTGTCAAGAATCCGCTTTTTCGCTTGCCATCCCGGGCGCTATCGATTAGGATAAAAGTCAATCCCTTTTTTGATCATCGCCGCCAATGGGAAAACTGATCACGATATCCAACCGCCTCCCTTTCAGTTTCGGCAAGAAAAATGGAAGGTTGAGCCTGGAATCCAGCGCCGGAGGGCTGGCCACGGGGCTCCGCTCGTTCTACAGGTCCCGGCCGAGCGCCTGGATCGGCTGGCCCGGCCTGCCGGGATCGAAAATCACGCCCGAGGACGAAAAACAGATCGTTCAGAATCTGACCGTGGAAAGCTGCCGCCCCGTTTTTCTGTCCGGCCATGAGATCGAGCAGTATTATTACGGTTTCTCCAACAAGACCATCTGGCCGCTTTTCCATTATTTTCCCCTTTATGCCGCCTACAACAAGAATTACTGGACGGTCTATAGGCGGGTCAACGAAAAGTTCTGTCAGGCGGCGCTCGAAATCGCCGAGCCGGGCGACGAGATCTGGATCCACGACTACCATCTGCTTCTTTTGCCCGCCCTGATCAAGGAGCGGCTGCCCGGGGCTTCGGTCGGTTTTTTCCTGCACATCCCTTTTCCTTCCTTTGAGATTTTCCGCCTCCTTCCCTGGCGGGAGGAGATCGTGAGGGGGATGCTCGGAGCCGACCTGGTGGGATTCCACACCTTCCGGTATGCCCACCATTTCCTGGATAGCGTCCGCCACCTGATCCACTACGATCATCTCAACTGGCAGGTGAATACGGGCAGCCGGCTGGTGAAGGTCGAGGCCCTTCCCATGGGTATCGATTACGAGCGGTTTCATTCGGTCGTCTCCACGCCGGAAGTCCAGGGGGAGATCGCCAAGATCCGCAAAAAGCTGGCCGGCCGGAAGATCATCCTCTCGGTGGACAGGCTGGACTATACCAAGGGAATTCCCCAGCGTCTCGAAGCCTTCGAACTCTTCCTGGAAAAGAACCCTGAATTCCGGGAAAAGGTCACCCTGATCATGGTCGCCGTCCCCTCGCGCACGGCCGTGGAAGCATACGCCCAGCTCAAGAGCCGGGTCGACGAACTGGTCGGCCGGATCAACGGGCGGTACGGGACGATCGGCTGGATACCCATCTGGTATCTTTATCGCTTCTTGCCTTTCAAGACTCTGGCGGCCTATTATCATGCGGCCGACATCGCTCTGGTGACTCCGCTCCGCGACGGCATGAACCTGATCGCCAAGGAGTTCGTGGCCGCGCGGACCGACCGGCTCGGGGTCCTGATCCTCAGCGAGATGGCCGGAAGCGCCAAGGAACTGGGAGACGCCATCCTGGTGAACCCCAACAACCATGAGGAGGTGGCCGAGGCCATCGGCCAGGCCGTGCGGATGCCCGAGGAAGAACAACGCAGCCGGATGGAGAACATGCAAAAAAGGCTCAGCCGGTTCACGGTCCTGCGTTGGGCCGATGAGTTCATGGCCGAACTCCGGAAGATCAGGAAAATCCAGGAAGAACTGGCCGAAAGAAAGCTCGACGAGAGCACCCGGGAGAAAATGGCCGGCGAATTCCGACGGGCGAGGCGGGCGCTCCTTCTCCTGGATTTTGACGGGACCTTGGTGCCTTTCGCAGCCCGGCCCGAGCAGGCCGTCCCCGACGAGGAACTCAAAACCCTGTTGCGGACGTTGTCCGGGCAGGCCGGCAGCCATGTCGTCGTCATCAGCGGGCGGACTCGGAAGACACTCGAGAGCTGGTTGGGAGAGCTGGACCTCAGCCTGATCGTCGAACACGGCGCCTGGATCAGGGAGCGCGGTTTGGAGTGGGCAACGCTCGAGCCGGCTCAGGCCGACTGGAAGAGCGAGGTGGCGGAAGTCCTGAATCAGTACGTGGACCGAACGCCGGGTGCATTCCTCGAGGAAAAGGATTTTTCCCTGGCTCTTCATTATCGCAAGGTGGATGCCGAGATCGCCCTCCTGAGGATGCGCGAAGTCAAGGAAGATCTCTTGACGATCGCTTCAGAGCTGAACCTCGAGGTCCTGGAGGGCAACAAGGTTCTGGAAGTCCGGAACCCGGGAATCAACAAAGGCCGGGCCGCTCTGCGGCTCGTCTCCGGGAAAGACTGGGATTTTATCCTGGCGATCGGTGACGACCGGACAGACGAAGACCTCTTCGCCGTACTCCCCGAGACCGCCTATTCAATCAAGGTCGGTATGGGCCCGACGCGCGCCAGGAATAATCTGGACGATGTGACCGCGGTTCGCAGCCTGCTCAAAAAATTAGCGAGGTCGGAGCATGAATAGAGTCGTCGACTACTACAAGATCGTGGGAGATGAAGCCATCTCTTCCCTCTACCAGAAGGCCAGGCGCCTTTACGGCCGGCACATCATCCATTTCAACTCCACCTTCCAGGGCGGCGGCGTCGCCGAGATCCTGGTCTCCCTCCTCCCGCTGATGAACGACATCGGCCTGGACGTCGACTGGAATGTCCTGCACGGCCGGCCCGACTTCTTCACCATCACCAAGAAATTCCACAACGCCCTCCAGGGCGACAAGATCAACCTCACCGAGATGAAAAAGCGTCTCTACACCCAGGCCAGCGAGGATTTTTCCGTTTTCACCCATATCCGCCACGACTGCGTCGTCATCCATGATCCCCAGCCTCTGCCTTTGATCATGCACTACAAAAAACGGCAGCCCTGGGTTTGGAGGTGTCACATCGACCTGTCCGGGCCCAACCCTGAGATCTGGGACTACCTGAAAAGATTTATCCTCCGGTACGACGCGGTCATCGTCTCCAGCGAAAAATACCGGAAGCTCGATCTGCCGATCCAGCAGCGGATCATCCCGCCCGCCATCGACCCCCTGGCCTCCAAGAACAAGGAGCTCGCGACGGCCGACGTCAATAAATATCTCAAAAAATTCACTATCCCCACCGACAAGCCTCTGCTCACCCAGGTCTCCCGCTTCGACCGGCACAAGGACCCCGAAGGCGTGCTGCGTGTCTTCGAGCAGGTCCGGAAAAAGGTCGACTGCCGCCTGGTCCTCTGCGGCAGCATGGCGCCGGATGACCCCGAGGGGCTGGAGGTCTTCGAGAGAATCGAGGCCAAAGCCCGCGGAATGACCGAGAACGGGGACGTCATCCTGAAGACGGTCGAAAACGATATCCTGGTCAATGTCCTGCAGGGAGCGAGCACCGTCATCATCCAGAAATCAAAAAAGGAGGGATTCGGCCTGACCGTCACCGAGGCGCTCTGGAAAAAGAAGCCCGTGGTGGCCTCGAACGTGGGGGGGATACCCCTTCAGATCACGGACGGTGAGAGCGGTTTTCTGGTGGCGCCGAACGATGAAAATACATTCGCCCGGCGAATCCTTCAGATCTTGGAAACGCCGGCGCTTGCGGAAAGGCTGGGCAAAAACGGCCACGAAACGGTCAAGAGGAATTTTCTCATCACCCGGTTGTTGTCCGATCACCTGGAACTCTACAACGATATCATCCATTCCTGAGGCCTTGAACCGCGCGGCGGGCGGGGAAACCGCCGTTTCGTCTCCCGGACTGTTTGGCTTTGGAAGGATCCCTGAAGACGCTCCGCGGCGGGGAAGTTTGACGGGACACGATCCTAGATCCTGCCGGCGGTTTCCCTGTTCAGCCGTTTGAAGTACTCCGTCATGAACCGGTGGCGGTCCCGGGCGATCCGCCGCCCTTCCCGGGTGAAAATGCGGTCCTTGATCTTGCTGAGTTTGACCAGGAATTCGCGGTAGGCGGAGTCTTCCTGGCTGTAGGGCTGGGTTTGGTCCACCTGGATTTTTGGATCATGCAGCCGGGCGCCGACTTCGCCCGCGAAAAGAAACGCCCGGCCGATGCCCACGGCCCCGATCGAATCCAGCTTATCGGCGTCAAATAACACCTTTCCCTCGAGTGAATCCGGAAGATCGCGCCCTCTGAAGCGGTGGGTTTCGATGCAACGAACGACGGCGGTCATCCGCTTCTTGTCAATTCCATTTATCGTCAATATTCGCCGGGCTCGCTCGGCGCTTTCTCGGGCATGGCAGACTCGGCCGTCCGTCCGGTCCTCCGCTTCCCGCCCGATATCATGAAGCAGCGCGGCCAATTTCAGGATCTCAAGGTCGGCTCCTTCCTTGCGGCCGATGCGGAGACAGAGCTGGTAAACCCGCTGCGTATGATCCCAGCTGTGGCTGCCCCGAGCGTTACGGAAGCACGCCTCGGCCTCATGCCGGATCGCCTCGAGGATCCGCTCGGGAAGGGCGTCTCCAGGTCGTTTTCGTTCGTTTCGATCAGGCTTGATCACCTCTTTGCCCGGCCTTTTTTGTTTTTTCCCCATATCGATTCGACCCATTTTTTATGTTCCGCCGGCCCCGGAGGATCTATTGTATCTCCCGGCCGAGAAATATCCACTGTCCGAAAACAAATGGGGAGGCGATTCTCCGGAGAGGACCGCTCCCACAAGGTCTATTCCGTTTTAAGCGAAGCGCCGCAATGCGGGCAAACCTTCCAGGCGGAATCGACCGCCTTTCCGCAGCTCTTGCAGACCGGCTGGAGGGAAGCGCCGCAATGGGGACAAAAGACGAAGTGTCTTTCCACCGGTTTTCCGCAGGCCGCACAGACCATCTCTTTGCTTTCGGACGAAGAAACCGTCGCCGGCGGGCCGACGCCCGCAGTCCCCTGTTCCTCCCTCGACGGATGGTCTTGCCGGACGATCAGGTAGATCAAGAGACCGATCAGGTTGCCGATGAAAACCAGCAGCGCCCAAAGCAGGCCGCTCATCCCGCGGCGCTCGGCGTCCTTGTAGACCCAGATGACGACGGCGATCCAGACGATGAAAAAGACAAAGGACACCGACCATAACGGGACAAACGGGAACCAGGGCCGGATTCCGAAAAAATCGAATCCGTTGACCGTGACCTGGTGAAGGCCCCTGGCCATACCCGTGAACACCCCCAGCGGAGCCAGGACCAGGGGGGTCAACAAAAAAGCCACGCCAAGTAAAAGAAGAACAAAGAGGACCAGCGTGCTCATTTTTCCCGATAAGGCGGACATTCTATACCTCCTTAGCTACACCCTGTCCAGGGGACAGGACGGCTGAAATTGTGATCTCGCTCGCATTCACCGGCCCTCTCTCCATTCGTTACGACCGATCTGCCGGCGTCGCATAATGACGGGCGCGAAAAAGAGCGTCACCGTATTCTGCAGGATAATGACCAGAAG
>JAFGRZ010000144.1 GCA_016934895.1 Candidatus Aminicenantota bacterium | reverse complement strand
GTTTGGGTCATCTCGCCGCGGGGGGTGTTCATGGTGAGATCCCATTCGCCGCTGACGTCCGTCTGGGCGAAGCACAGGCTCAGAGGAGCCAGCAGGAGCAGGGATGCAAAAATGATGGTTCGTGCCGTTGACATAGTCTTCTCCTTTCATTGGTTTAGACGCCCCGCCCGGGATATTCTTCCAAAAGAAAAAAAGGGGAGATATAATGCGGGTGGCTTTTAAGAATTCTTCGGAGCAACAAGCCATGGATATGCAGACGATAAGAGAACAGTTTCCCGGTCTCAAGGACAAGGTTTTTCTGGATGCCGCCTGCGTCAGCCTGGCGCCGCAGGACGCTGTGGATGCGGTCCGGCGTTTCCTGACGATCGCGGCGGAGTGCCCGGCCCGCTCCTCAACGCAGCATCACATCCTCATGGACGAAATGAGGGGCGAGGCCCGGAAAGAGGCGGCCCGTCTGATCGGCGCAGCCGAGGAGGAGATCGCCATCGTCGAGAGCACCACCTACGGCTTGACTGTCGCCGCCGATGCCATCCCTCTTTCGGAGGGGGATGAAGTTTTGATCTGCGATCTCGAATATCTGCAGGTCGCGGTCCCTTGGGCCCAGAAGCTGGGATCGGAGGGCGTCCGCCTGGCTGTGGTGCCGAATAGCGGCGGGGTTGTCACTCCCGACCATATCGCCGCTCGTCTGACGGCGAAAACGAGGGTCCTGGCCATGAGCTCGGTCCAGTGGTCGAACGGCTTCCGGGCGGACCTCGCCGCGATCAGCTCCCTCTGCCGGGAGCGCAATATCTGGCTCGTCGTCGACGCCGTCCAGCATCTGGGGGCGATGCCGCTCGACGTCCGGGCAACACCGGTCGATTTCCTGGCCTGCGGCGGACATAAATGGTTGAACTCACCCTTCGGAGCGGGTTTGCTTTATATCCGCAAGAGCCGGCTCCCCGATCTGAAGAAGCTCACGGCGGGCTACCTCAGCCTGGAGACTCCGGAGGGAGGCTGGGAAACATACTTTCAGACTCCGTCGATTTCACCCCTGCGCGAATATGCATTCGTTGACGAGGCCAGGCGGTACGAGACCGGGGGAACGGCCAACTATCCCGGCGCTGTGGGACTGGCCGCCTCGTTGAAGCTGATCAACGGGCTCGGCCGGGAGAATATCGCCGCCCATATCCTGGAGCTCACGGATTTCCTGATCGAGGGGTTGGCGGCGCTGGGCGTTGAGGTCGTGACGCCGGTTGAGAAGCCGCACCGCTCCGGGATCGTGACTTTCAGCCTCGGTCCGGTCGAGCGCAACCTGGCTGTGACGGATCATCTCCTCGACCGCCGAATTTTGGTCTCGGTCCGGTATACATCAGGGATCGGAGGAGTGCGCGTCTCCTGCCATTTCTTCAACTCGAAGGACGACCTCACCCGTCTTCTGAACGAGGTCAAGGATTTCCTAAAAAAGAACCTGTAGAAAAAACGGAGACGGTCGCATTTTTCTATGTCGTCATTATTTTTCGATTCAGCTTTAGCTTTGCCAATTGGATATACACTGGCAATTAACCTCGCAATTCGCATCCGGGCATTCCATTTCCCCCAAAATTTCTCTTTGAATGGCGAATCCAAAAATGAATTTTGCGCGTTTTGTGATTGCGAGACAGCCTCTCAAGGACGAGGGCAAATAGGACAGTCCCCATTTTTTAGCCGGTGAGGCGGACCTTGAAGACCGATTCGAGCAGCCAGTTGATGCCGACAAGGAGGATGGCCAGGGGCACGGCGATCCGCATCCACCAGTAGAGCGCCCGCGGGAAAGGCTTGCCCGACCCCGCGGCCAGCTCTTTCAGAGCTTCCGACCTCTTGATGAACCAAACCGCCGTGACGACCGCCAGAAGAGATCCTAAGGCCTGCATCCCCGAGCCGAACGCCAGGTCCCAGGGAATGAAGATTCGGTTGTTGATCATCGGCGGGATGGAAAGGAAGAAAACCGTGCCGCAGATGATCAAGGTTGCCCTTTTCCTGGGGATCTTCGTGTTGTCGACGATCCCGCCGACCAGCACCTCGAACGCGGCCACGTCGGAGAGATAGGCGATGCCGAAGAGCCCGGCGAAAAAGAGGATCCCGAAGAGCCAGCCAAGAGGCATCAAGGCGAACGTCTTGGGGAGTGTCATGAAGATCAGCCCTGGCCCTGAGCCCGGTTCCAGCCCGAAGGAGAAGACGGCGGGGAAGATGGCCAGCCCGGCCAGGATGCCTGCCAGAGAAGCCCCCAGGCCCGTAACCACGGCATTCCGGGGAATCCCGACGCGCTTGTCCAGGTAAGAGCCGTACATGACCATGAACGTTCCCCCGAGCGACATGCAGAAGAAAGCCATTCCCAGAGCGGCGGCCATGACCCCGGGAGTGAGCGCGCTCCAACGGAACTTGAGGATGAACCAGCGGACTCCTTCCCCTGCGCCCTTCAAGGTGACCGACCTCGCGATCAGGATGACCAGAAATACGAAGACAAGCGGGACGATCCACCGGCTGACTTTCTCGATGCCCTTTCTCAGCCCCCTGACGATGACGATCCCGCAACTGAAGATGACCGCGGCCGTCATTAGGAGCTGGAGGAGGAATGAGGTTATGCTCAATCCCTCCTGGGGAGGAAGAATCGCGGCCGCGTCGAACTTCAGGCGAAAAGCCTGAAACATCTGCCCGACGGCATAAAATGCCACCCAACCCACAACATTTGCATAATAACCGCAGGCGACGATGAGGACGGCGAAAAGGAAAAAGCCGGCCCAGCGGCCGCCCGGAAGCCCTCCTTTTTCGAACGAGCCCAGGGTGCCTCGCCGGGTGCGCCGTCCGAGGGTCCATTCGGCCATTAGCGCGGGAATGCCGATGAAGAAGGTGATCAGAAGGTAAAAGAGGACGAAAGCCGAGCCGCCGAACCGGCCGGCCATGTAGGGAAAACGCCAGAACGCTCCCAGGCCGACGGCCGCGCCGATCATCGTCATGACGACGCCGAAGAGCGTGGAAAAGGTCTCGCGGGCCGGGCGGGGTTCGTTCGCGTCCATTCGCAGTGTCCGGTCAGCGGCCATTATCTTTTCGCCGGCTTTCAAAGTCAATGGAGCATGCCAATGACATGAAAAAAATGCTCGCAAGTGGGAGGGCCTCTTTCCCGGTCACGTTCAGATGTGTTATTATACAGCTTGATATTTTTTTCCCATTCCCAAGAGCCGATGAAAAGCCTGGAGTTTCCGTTCGCCGTGACGAGGCGACCCACGGGCGGTGACTCTCTCTTGGGGGAACTGAGAAGAATGATTGAGCTGAGACAACAGGAGTTTTCAGATGGTCATCAGACGATTTCGTCCTCATCCCGCGGGGTGCGGAAAAACCCTGCTGAGCGCGGGGATTTTGCTGCTCCTGCCGGTACTTTGTTCGGCGGCCGTATCGGAAGAGGAAGCGACCGCTCCGAAAACCGGCCGTGAGCTCTATCTCGCGGCCTGCGCGGCCTGCCATGGCGCGGACGGCCGCGGCCAGCCGCAAAGCATGGTCGGGTTCGACCTGCCGCTCCCCGACTTCGCCGACAGCAGCTTCATTTCCCGGGAGCCGCGGGAGGATTGGGTCGCCGTCTCCCAATTGGGAGGGCCGGTCAGGCGATTCTCGGAACTGATGCCGTCCTTTAAGGGCGTGTTGACGACCGATGAAAGCCGGCGGATCGTATCCTATATCCACTCCTTCAACCAGGATAAGAGCTGGCCTGCGGGCGAGCACAACCTTCCCCGCCCGCTCGTCACCGAAAAGGCTTTCCCGGAGGACGAGGTCGTTTTTTCGGCCTCAGGGGATTTGGAGGGGTCCGGCTCCATCGCCGGGAAATTCATCTATGAGAAGAGGCTCGGTTCCAGAAACCAGCTCGAAGTCGTCATCCCCTACGCTTGGAGCGAGAGAGGCGCGCAGGACCCCGTTTCAGGCTGGCATTCCGGAGTGGGTGACATCGCCCTGGCTCTCAAGCGGGCTTTCTATCACAGTCTGGACAGGGGAACGATCTTCAGCGCGGCAGCGGAGTTCAAGCTCCCGACGGGGGATGAGCGCCGCGGTTTTGGCAAAGGAACACCCGTCCTTGAACCGTTCGCCCTGTTCGGCCAGATCCTCCCCTCCGATTTTTTCCTCCAGGCCCAGGCGGGAATGGAGATTCCCCTGAACACCGATAAGGCCGGCACAGAGGCCTTCCTCCGGGCCGCATTCGGCCGGAGCTTCAGCGCCGCGAACTGGGGGCGGACGTTTTCGCCGATGGTCGAGCTCCTGGCGGCCCGGGAGCTGGAGGCCGGCGCCCGGACCCACTGGGATATCGTCCCGCAGATGCAGGTGACCCTCAGCCGGCGCCAGCACATCATGATGAACTTTGGTGTCCGCCTTCCTTTGAATGACACATCAACGCGCAGCACGCAATTCATTGTTTATCTTCTCTGGGATTGGTTTGACGGCGGCTTTTTTGAAGGATGGTGATGACGATGAAAAGACAGCTTTTCCCCATGATCTTTCTCCTGGCCGGAACGGCGGCGCTGCTCGCGGCCGCCCAAGACGTTCCCGGTCTTTTTGTCACCTTCGACCGCTGCCTGGCCTGCCATAACGGGTTGACGACCGCCGGAGGCGAAGACATCTCCTTCGGCATCGACTGGCGGTCATCCATGATGGCCAACTCGGCCCGTGATCCCTACTGGCAGGCGGCCGTCCGGCGTGAAGTGATGTTGCGCCCGGAGGCCGCCGCCGTCATCGAGAACGAATGCTCGGCCTGCCACATGCCGATGCCGCGCTTCACGGCCAACGCGGTGGGGCGAAAGGGGGAAGTTTTTTCGCACCTTCCCTTGATCCTCGCCCAGTCGCCCGTCGGTCTTCTGACCGCCGACGGGGTCTCCTGCTCCATGTGTCATCAGATCCAGAAGGACAACTTCGGGAAGAAGGAAAGCTTCACCGCCGGTTTTGTCGTAGATAAGACGACCCCTTTCCCGGATCGCCACGTTTACGGTCCCTTTAAGGTCGACAAAGGCCATCAGTCTTTGATGAACTCGGCGTCTCTGTTCATACCCATGGAAAGCGCCCACGTCCAGGAGTCCGAGCTTTGCGCCACCTGTCACACCCTCTTCACCCACGCTCTCGGCGATAAGGGGGAAGTGATCGGCGAATTTCCCGAGCAGGTTCCCTATCTCGAATGGAAGCACAGTTCTTTCAGGAACACCAAAAGCTGCCAGTCGTGCCACATGCCCGTAATCGAAGGCGAAGCGGCCGTCAGCTCCGTCATGGGGGTCAAGAGAGAGGCCGTCTCGCGGCACGTTTTCCGGGGCGGGAATTTCTTCATGCCGCGCGTTTTCAACCGGCACCGCGGCGAGCTGGCCGTCAAGGCCCTGCCCCAGGAACTGGATGCGACCTCGAGCCGGACGGTCTCTCATCTTCAGAGCTCAGCCGCGCGCATCTCCTTTGAGGCGGTCGAAATACGCGATGGGCGTCTGGAAGCGCAGGTGTCCATCCAGAATATGGCGGGGCACAAACTGCCGTCCGCCTATCCGTCCCGCCGCGCCTGGATCCATTTCCAGGTCACCGACGGCTCCGGACGCACAGTCTTTGAATCGGGCCGGCCTCTATCCGACGGATCCATATCGGGAAACGATAATGACAGCGACATGGATAAATTTGAGCCGCACTACGAGCGGATCAGCTCCGCCGACGAGGTCCAGATCTACGAACCGATCCTGGGCGATCCGGACGGCCGGGTGACCACGGTTCTGCTGACGGCCTCACAGTATCTGAAGGACAACCGGGTTCTCCCCAACGGATTCGACAAGGCCACGGCCGACGGCGACATCGCCGTGCGGGGCGGCGCGGCGGAGGACAAGGATTTCGTGGGCGGCAGCGACAAAATCCTGTATTCCGTCGCCCTGGATAGCGCGGACGGCCCCCTGAAAGTCAGAGCCGCGCTCTGGTATCAGCCCATCGGCCACCGCTGGGCGCAGAACTTGAGTCAGGAGAGGGCCGAGGAGACCGACCGCTTCATCCGTTATTACAACGAGATGGCCTCGGCGAGCGCCCTGCTCATTACCGAAACGGAACGCGCCATCTCCCGATAAAAAGGGACGGTCCTTTAGATCGATAATAGTCCCGGCCTATTC
>JAFGRZ010000143.1 GCA_016934895.1 Candidatus Aminicenantota bacterium | reverse complement strand
TTGGGTTTGATGAAATCGACCTCACCTCCCAGGGGGCCGCCGGCGTACTTCAGCGAAGCCAGGATCATGGTGCCGCGGGTGGGAGTCAGCGGGCTGTCCACGGTGGACCGGTAGATCGTCGGGATGATGGCGCTGACCGCGTACTTGCCGTATCCAAATCCGGGATAGTAGCCGCCATAGCCGCCGTAGCCGCTGTAGCCGCTGTAATAACTCGAGTAGTACGGGCTGTACCCGGTGTCCGTGGTGGGCCGGATGTCGACTTTCTCATAGCTGTAAGTCAGGTTGCCGCGGAGATATCCTTTGATCCGGGCACCCGTGATCAAGTCCGCGCCGCGGCCCTTCCGCTCATAAAGGTAAGGGTAGATCAGAAAGCGATCGTAGATGTTGAATCCGAGCGTCACCGGCAGGTCGAATACATAGGGCTCGGAGAACCCAAGGACATAGTTCTTGACTCTCTTTCCGTATTGGGCGGTCACCTCGACATTCTCGCCGCCGCCGAGAAAATTCACCGTTTGATAGCTCAACATGACGAAGAACCCCTCGTAACCGCTGTATCCGGCCGTGAACTGGATGTTGTTCCTTTGAAGTTCTTTGACATGGACGATCGCTTCGATCTGGCTGGGTTCCTCGGAATTCGGCTTGATGTCCGGCTCTTTCTCCAAATCGACCAGCCCCAGTTGCTTGACGCGAAGAATGCTGTCCTTGAACAGGGCCAGGCTGAATGGATCACCTTCTCGAAGCAGCATTTCCCGGCGGATAACCTTATCCTTGGTGTAGGTGTTGCCCCGGAATTCCAGGCGGTGCAGAAAGGCGACTTCGCCTTCATAGATGGAATAGGTCACGTTGACGCGCTTGTTCTTGGGATCGAGGCTCTCGACGGGCTGGACCTGGGTATAGAGATAGCCGATGTTGCGGTAGGCCTCGCCGATGTCCTCAATGCTTTTTTCTCTGACCTTGGTGCTGTAGATGTCACCCTTCTCAAGCTTGATCAGGCTGTGCAGGTAGTCCGTGCGGATGACTTTGTTGCCTTCCACGGCCACTTCGCCCACGGAATAGCGATAGCCGGCATTCACCGGAAAGATGATCTTCATCATCTTTTGTTTCTTCAGGAAGACGGTCGTCTTGGTGATCTCCTCGACGCGCGGTTCGCCGACCGTGGCCTCCATATAGCCCAGCTCCTGGAACTTGATCCGAATATTTTCGGCCTCCTCCTGGAGCTTGTTTTGCTTATAGACGTCTTTTCCGCCGATCCAGGTGATCAGGCTGTGAGGCCGGTTCGAGTCCATGGCCAGCTGGAGCTCGCTCTGGGGGACCTTGGCCAGGCCGGTGAACGCGACTTCGCCGACCCGGAGCTTGGGACCCTCATCGATTTTAAAAAGCACCTCCACTTCGTTCTGGCCCTTGCGGTCGGTCTCCACATCGACCTTGGCGGCGAAGAGTCCTTTCTCCAGAAGAAGGTCGATGATGGTATCCTTGACTTTTTGGATTTTGGCCGGGCTGTAATAGGAATAAGGGAGGACGTAGTCGTCCTTCTCCTTGAGCTTGTTGACAATGTCGTCCTCTTTGACTTTTTTCCCCGTTTTGTAAGTGATCGCCTTGATCACCGGATTCTCTTGGACAAAAATCTTGACCACCTTTCCTGATGCCCCATTCTTTTCCTCGATCCTGAGATCGGAGAAAAATCCCGTCGACCAAAGAACCCGAAAATCCTGGCGAAGCGAATCTTCGTTGAAATAGTCCCCCTCGCGGGCGGTCAGGTAATAGCGGATGGTGTCCGAGGTGACGCGCTCGTTGCCGATGATATCGATTTTCTCAATGCGGTCCTGGGCGGATAGGGCCAAGGGAAGAAAGAGGAAGGGCCAAAGCCAGACTAACTTCTTCATTTCCTTATCCTTATACCATATCGTCGCGGTTTTTCCAAGCGTCACGAGACGTCGATTGATTTCCCGAAGAATCCAATCCTATAACGACGGCGGGATCAAATGCGTTTCAACCGCCCGGACTCCATCAGATAAACTTTCCGGCAGCAGGCGGCGATCTTCTCGTTGTGGGTGACGACGATCGAGGAAAGACCCTTCTTGGCATGCAAATCCTGAATCAAGGCCATGATGGCCTCGCCGCTCTTCCAATCGAGGTTGCCGGTGGGCTCATCGGCCAATAGAAGAATCGGTTCATTAACCAGGGCCCGGGCGACGGCCACGCGCTGCTGCTCTCCGCCCGAGAGCCGGCCGGGCTTCTGGTCCATCTTATCTTCCAGAAAGACCTCTTTGAGGATCGCCCCGGCCCGAAGAGCGGCCTCGCGCCGGTCGATCCCTTTGATGAGCAGCGGGAGATAGACATTCTCCAAGGCGCTGAACTCGGGCAGCAGATGGTAGAACTGAAAGACGAACCCGATTTTCTCGTTGCGCAGGCGGGCCCGTTCGGCGTCGCTCTTGGCCCGGATGTCCTCGCCCTCGAGAAAGATCGTCCCCTCGGTCGGATGGTCCAGGGCGCCGAGCAGATTGAGAAACGTCGTCTTGCCCACCCCGGAAGCCCCCATGACGGCCACCAGCTCCCCGCGTTCCAGCGTGAAATCGAAACCCTCAAACACCCGGAGCGAACCCTTGGGCAGAGGATATGTCTTCCCGACTCCTTCGGCAACGACCAGGTTATTCATATTTCAGGGCCACGACGGGATCGACTTTGGAAGCGCGATGCGACGGGAACAGCGTCGAAAGGAGGCTGATGGACAGGCTGACCGCGGCGATGATCAGAAGGTCGGCCGGCTTGATGTGAAACGGAACGTAAGTGATCTGGTAGATATCGACAGGAACCTTGATCAACTTGAAAGTGTTGGCCAGCCAGCAGATGAAAAGCCCCAGCGCCGCTCCCGCGCTCGTGCCGATCACCCCGATCATCGCCCCCTGGAGGAAAAAGATTTTGCGGACGCTCCGGGGGGTCGAGCCGACGGCCATCAGGATGCCGATATCCCGCGTTTTTTCCATGACCATCAGGATAAGCGTCGCGATGATGTTCAGGGCGGCGACGATCACGATCAAAGTGATGGTCAGGAACATGATGGTCTTTTCCAATTTCAGGGCCGAGAAAAGGGAGCGGTTGAGCTCCATCCAGGTGGTCACGTAGGTCGTTGGAGGCAGAACCTCCGCCAGCCCGGCGGCGACATCGGGAGCCTGGAAAATATCGCCGATCATAATCTGGAAATGGTTGATCTTCTCGTCCAGGTTGAAGAACTTTTGCGCCGAGCGCAGCGAAATGAGAGCGGTCGTCGAATCGAATTCGTAGAGACCCGTGGAAAAGATGCCGGTGACGACGAACTTCTTTTGCTTGGGGATCGGGCCCAGGGGAGACAGCCGTGACGAAGAGGTCAGCACAACGATCACATCGCCGATGTTCGCCCCGATGGAGAAGGCGATCTCGCGGCCCAACAAAACGCCCTCCTGAGGAGAATCCGCGGGAAGCCCACCCGAATCCAGGTTGTCCAGCCAGGGATAATTTTTCTTGTCGAGCTCGAAATCGATCCCTTTGAGCATCCCCCCCTTGCTCTTATAAGGTCCGCTCAGCAGAACCATGTCGTAGATGACGGGGGACACCACCCGCACTCCCCGGACGCCGCGCAGCTTATCGGCCTGCTCTTCGTAGCCGGCCAGGCCTTCTCCGCTCAGGTCGGAAACCATGATGTGAGAGGTCGCCCCCAGGATCTTGTCCTGGACATCCTCCTGGAAGCCCGTGATCAGGGCCAGCGCGATGACCAGGGCCATGACGCCGATGGCGATCCCGAGAGTCGAGATGAGGGTGATCACCGAGATGAACGCCTGCTTCCTCTTGGCCTTGAGGTAGCGTGAAGCGATAAAGAGTTCGTAGCCCATCAAGCCTCGGCTATTTCGGTCTCAACAGGGGAAAAAGGATGACCTCCCGGATCGATTTCCGGTCGGCCAGGAGCATCGTCAGGCGGTCGATCCCGATCCCCTCCCCGCCCGTGGGCGGCAGCCCGTACTCGAGCGCCTGGACATAGTCCAGATCGACCCAATGGGATTCCTCGACGCCCTGCTTTTTCTCCTCGGCCTGCTGCTCGAAACGGCGCCGCTGCTCCTGAGGATCGGAGAGCTCGCTGAACGCGTTGGCGATCTCCATCCCGGCCACGATGAGCTCAAAGCGGTCCGTCTCGTCGGGGTCTTCGCTGGACGCCTTGGCCAGGGGAGAGATCTCCTTGGGGATATGGGTGATGAAGGTCGGCTGGATGATCCTGGGTTTGACGAGCTTATCAAAAATGAGATCCAGGGCTTTCGCATGGGAAAGAGGCAGGCCTTCCCCGCCCAGTTCGGCGGCGAAGGCCATCACCTCCGCCCGGTTTATGAAACGTTCCGGGGCCAAGCCGCTGTGACCGACAATCGCCTCCTTGTATTTAAGACGCGCGAACGGTTTCCGGAAGGAAATCCGCTCCTCTCCATATGGAAATTCTTCCGCCTGGAGAAGCGTCAGGCACAGGGTATGAAGAAGCTCCTCGGTCAGGTTCATCATGTCATGGTAATCGCTGTAGGCCTCGTAGAACTCGAGCATGGTGAACTCCGGGTTGTGCTCCGAAGAGATGCCTTCGTTCCGGAAATTCCGGTTGATTTCGTAGACTTTCTCCATCCCGCCGACGATGAGACGCTTGAGGTAGAGCTCGGGCGCGATGCGCAGGTAGAGGTCGATCCCGAGCGCGTTGTGGAAGGTCTTGAACGGCCGGGCCAACGCCCCTCCCGGAATCGGTTGCATCATCGGCGTTTCGACCTCGACGTAGCCGCGGCTGTCGAAAAAGCGGCGGATCTCGGCGATCATCCGGCTCCGCAGCCGGAAGGTCTCTCCGACCTCCGGGCTCATGATAAGATCGAGATAGCGCCGCCGGTAGCGTAACTCGACGTCCTGGAGGCCGTGCCATTTCTCCGGCAAGGGGTGCAGACACTTGGCCAGAAATGTCCAGGACCGAACATGGACGGTCAGCTCCCCGGTCCGGGTCTTGAAGAGGGATCCCCCGACGCTGACCAGATCGCCGATATCCATGAGCGACCAGAGGTCATAAGCTTCCGGGCCGACCTCCTCCTTCCGGAGATAGATCTGAACCTTGGCCCGGCTGTCGCTGATGGTCGCAAAAGTGGCCCGGCCCATCTTGCGGATCGACAGGATCCGGCCCGGGACGACGACGTCGACCTTCCTTTGGTCGAGTTCTTCCGGCGGCAAGGCCGCGAATTGCCTGACCGCCTCGAAGACGGAGTGCGTCCTGTCCGCCCGGCGGGGAAAGAGTTCGACTCCGGCTTCGGCCAGCCTGAGGAGCTTTTCTTCCCGGGAGATGTCCTGGTCAGTCTTTTTGAGCTCTTCGGCGGGATTCGTTTTTTCCTTCCCGTCTGTCTTTTCGGGCATGTTTGACCTCGCGCTCGGGGTTGGCTCCGGTTTGGATCTTTTTCCTCAGGGCATCCAGGATCCCGTTGACAAAAGTGGCCGCCTCCGGCCCGCTGTATCTTTTGGCAATCTCAATGGCCTCGTTGATGACGATCGCCGGGGCGATGGATCCCGCATGGAGAAGCTCGTAGGCCGCCAGGCGGAGGATATTCCGGTCGATGAGCGCCATCCGGGCGACACGCCAGTGCTGGGAAATGGACTCGATGGCCTCGTCGATCTCATCCCGATGGGATGAAATTCCGTCCACCAGCCGGCGACAGTAGTCTTTGGTCGCGACCGGAGCCTTCCTCTTTCTCCAGAATGATTCTTGGGCTTCGCCGGCATCCGTCTCATCGAACTCCAGCTGGTAAAGGATCTGAAGAGCGCTTTCCCGGGCTTTCCGTCTCTGGCCCATGGGACAAGAGCCTCAGCCCAGCTTCGCAGCCTTGACCAGGTTCATCATCTCGACGACGGAGAGGGCGGCATCCCATCCCTTGTTGCCGCTTTTCGCCCCCGCCCTCTCGATGCCCTGCTCGATCGTTTCGACCGTCAGGATGCCGAAGGAGCAGGGGATTCCCTCGTCCATGGCGATCTGGGCGATGCCCTTGGTCACCTCGGCGCTCAAATAGTCGAAATGGGGCGTATCCCCCCGGATGAGAGCGCCCAGGCAGATGATGCCGTCCACCGTCTTCGACCGGGCCAGCTTTTTCACCAGAAAAGGGATCTCGAACGAGCCGGGAACCTTATAAACAGAGATATCCGGGCCGGAAGCGCCCAGCTTGGTCAGGGCATCCAGAGCCCCTTCCAGGAGACGTTCGGAGACAAAATTGTTGTAGCGGCTGACGACGATGCCGATCTTGAATCCTTTGGCCTGCAGTTGACCCTGGTATGTGTCCATTTCACACCTCTTTTTTCATCGACCTTGAAAATCCGGTTTTCTTTTTTCGATAAAGGCCTTGGCTCCTTCGCGGAAGTCCGCGGTCGCACAGCAGCGGCCGAATATCTCGGCCTCGAGCTCGAGCCCCTCGGGCAGAGTCCTGTCCAGACCCTGGTTGATCGCTTCAATGGAATAGGCCAGGGCAAGGGGGGCATTTTTGATCATCTCCTTGGCCATGGCTTCCGCCGCGGACAGAAGCTCCGCCGCCGGAACGACCGTGTTGACGAGTCCGGCCTCGCGGGCTTCCGCGGCCTCGACGATCCGGCCGGAGAGGATCATCTCCATGGCCTTGCCCTTTCCGACGAGCCGGGACAGCCGCTGCGTCCCTCCGTATCCGGGGACGATGCCCAACTTGACCTCGGGCTGGCCGAGCTTGGCGTTTTCGGAAGCGATCCGAACGTGGCAGGCCAGGGCGAATTCGGTGCCTCCCCCAAGAGCATAGCCGTTGATCGCCGCGATCACCGGCTTGGGGAAGTTCTCGATCGTCGCCGTCAGCTCCTGGCCGCGCCGGGAGTACTCCCGGCCCTTTTCGGCGTCGAGGTGGATGAACTCGCTGATATCGGCGCCCGCGACGAAGGCCTTCTCCCCCGCCCCCGTGAGAATGACCGCTCGGACCTCGGGATCGCCGCCGAATTCCCCGAAAGCGGTCCTGAGCTCCTCGATCGTTTCGATATTCATGGCGTTGAGCTTTTCGGGGCGGTTGATCGTGATCCAGCCGACGCCGTCCCCTTTCTTGATCAGCAGATTCTTAAGTTCCATTGTTCGCTCCCTCATGGATTTTTCCTTATTCTATCAAATCAACGGACTTTTTTCACCTTCTTTTTATGGGGAGTTAGCACCTCTTTTCAGGTGATGAAGATTTTAGACGACTTGGGAATGTCATCGCTCCCCTCAGGTTCTTAACGCCGTTCCCGAAACGTTTTTCCTTATGGGACCGTGCCCGTATTGTCTCCCCGGGCGGTTTTGTGATATGTAAGGAAATCGCCCGGCCGGCAACGGCCCCCAAGGAGTCTGCGGATGAAAGAAAAAACGGTCTTTGAAGAACTGTCTGCCGAAAAACTGCGCTGGCGCCTGGAGCCCGACGCGATCCCCTTCAGCTCGACCGATGACTGCAAGCCTTGCGACGAGATCATCGGCCAGGAGAGGGCCCTCAAGGCGATCCTCACCGGTCTCGACATCAAGAGCCTGGGCTACAACATCTTCATCACCGGCTTGGTCGGCACCGGACGTACGACAACGATCAAACAGCTCCTGGAAAGGCTGGAAAAAGAGGAGAGAACACCCGACGACATCCTCTACGTCAACAACTTCAAGAATCCCGATGAGCCGTCTCTGATTATCCTGCCTCCCGGACAAGGCCGTCTGTTCAAGGACGGCATGACGGCTCTCATCGACATGCTCAAGGTCAATATCCCCATGCTGCTCAAGAGCAAGTATTACACGGAGAAAAGAGAAGCCATCATCGAGAGTCAGCAAAAAAAGCAAAAGGAGATCCTTCAGAAATTCGAGGGAAGGGCGGCCGAGCATGGATTCGCGGTGGTCCAGGTCCAGATGGGCCTGTTCGTCAAACCCGACCTCGTTCCGGTCATCGAAGGCCGGAACGTCACCTTCCGCGAGCTCGAGGCGATGGTCAAGGACAAGAAATTCGAACCGAAGGACCTGGACGACCTCAAGAAAAAGTACGAGCAACTGACCTCTGAGCTCGAGGGCATATTCGAGAGCCTGCGGGAGATCGACGAAGAGACCCGGATGCACCTCAAGAGCTGGGACGCCGAGGCCATCACGCCCATCATCAGAGGCGGCATCGCCGGCCTGAAGGAAAGGTTCCCCCAGGCCCCCATCGCCGACTATCTCAGCCTCGTCGAGGAGAACCTGATCAACCACATCGACCTGTTCAAGGCCCAGAAAAAAGACGAAAAAGAGGAACGGGCCAGGGAACTCACGGATGCGTTCCTGGAGTACAGGGTGAACCTCCTCGTCGACAACTCCGAGGTCAAGGGCGCGCCCGTGGTCATGGAAACGAATCCGAACTATATCAACCTGTTCGGGACGATCGAGTCCGCGGTCACACGGATGGGCATCTGGCAGACGGATTTCACCAAGATCAAGGCGGGCTCCTTTCTGAAGGCCAACGGCGGCTACCTGGTGATCAACGCCCTGGACGCCCTGACCGAGCCGGGCGTCTGGCTGACTCTCAAGCGGACTCTGCGCTACCTGATTTTCGAAATCCAAAACTACATGGCTCTCTACCTCATCTCGACGAGCCGGCTTAAACCCCAGCCCATCAAATGCCAAGTCAAAGTGGTGATGATCGGGGACAGCCATATCTACAATCTGCTCTATTTCCTGGACGAGGACTTCAAGAAGATATTCAAGATCAAGGCCGAGTTCGATTCCGAGATGACCAAGGACGAGCGGACGATCCGCGACTATGCCCGTTTCGTCAAGAAGATCTGCGACGATGACGGGCTCTTTCCGGTGGACAAAGGCGGGATCGCGGCAATCATCGAATACGGCACGCGGATCGCCGGACGGCAGAGGAAGGTTTCGACCCGGTTCCACGTCCTGGCCGACGTCGCCCGTGAAGCCAACTACTGGGCGAAGATGGACCAGAAGAAGACGATCGGCCGGGAGCACGTGGAAAAAGCGGTCCATGAACGCTTCGAGCGCATCAGCCTCGTCGAGGATAAAATCCAGGAGATGATCGAGGAAGGGACCATTCTGATCGACACGGAGGGCCGGGAGGTCGGCCAGGTGAACGGGCTGTCGGTCTACGACATGGGACAGTTCGCCTTCGGCAAGCCGACCCGCATCACGGCCAAGACCGCCGTCGGCCGCGGGGGCGTCATCAACATCGAGCGGGAGGCCGACCTGAGCGGGCCCACCCACAACAAGGGCGTCCTCATCCTGGGCGGTTATCTGCGGGGCAAGTACGCCCAGAAAACGCCTTTTTCCCTCTCCGCCAGCATCGCTCTCGAACAGTCGTATTCCGGTGTCGACGGAGACAGCGCGTCCTCGACCGAGGTCTATGCCATCCTCTCCAGTCTCTCCAGGCTGCCCATTCGGCAGGACATCGCCGTCACCGGTTCCATCAACCAGAAGGGCGAGATTCAAGCGATCGGTGGGGTGAACGAAAAGATCGAAGGTTTCTTCGACGTCTGCCGGGCCAAGGAGCTGACCGGCGCCCAGGGTGTCATCATCCCCCGCCAGAACGTCCAGAACCTGATGCTCCGCGAGGACGTAGTCGAAGCGGTCGCGGACGGACGGTTTCATGTCTACCCGATCAGCACCGTCGACGAGGGAATGGAAATCCTGACCGGGATCGAAGCCGGGGCGATGAGGAAGGACGGGACCTACGAGGAGGGCACCGTGAACCAGCTCGTCAGCCGGGAATTGGAGCGGCTGGCCGCCTCCTGGAAGGCGTTCGCCGGTCCGGCGGACAGAGAAAGATAATTCAGGCGAGTTCGACCCGCTTCTTGAGGCGGCGAACCTCCCGGGGTTCGAGATGTCTCCACTCGCCCGGCTTCAACGGTTTGACGCCCAGGCCGGCAAAGGCGATCCGGCGCAGCTCCAGGACAGGATGCCCGACAGCCCGGCACATCTCCCGGACTTCTCTTTTGCGGCCCTCCGAAAGCTCGATCCGGAGCCGGCTCGATTTCGGATTCGCGGTGAGCAAAACCGCTTTGGCCGGCGCGGTCTTTTTCCCCTCCACCAAGACGCCTCTCTCCAACCGGCGGAGGGCTTTTTCGTCCGGCTGCCCTCGGACCTTGGCGACATACGTTTTGCGCACGCCGAAGCGCGGGTGGGTCAGACGGTAGGCCAGCTCGCCGTCGTTGGTCAACAACAGGGCCCCCTCACTCTGGAAATCCAGACGCCCCACGGGAAAGATCCTCCCCAGCCCGGCCGGGAGCAGGTCCCTGACGGTCGGCCGATGAAAAGGATCCGCGAGCGTGACCAGATAGCCCACGGGTTTGTTCAACAAGACGCAGATAAACCGGCTCTCTTTCCTGACCGTCTTGCCGTCGACCTGGACGACATCCTGATCCTCGTCCACCTTGACTCCGAGCTCGTCGACGATCCTGCGGTTGACCGAGACGCGGCCCTCCAGGATCCAGCGGTCGGCCTGGCGGCGGGAGGCCACCCCGGCTTCGGACAGGAACTTGTTGAGCCGAACCTTCAATGTCGCGTTTTTATCAGGTGGGATTAGAAGCGGAGATTGAGCCCGAAATGGAGATCCACTCCGCCGAAGTCCCAGGCCATGTTTTCGATGTCCAGGTCAAAATCGACGTATCGAAGCTCGCCGAAGATGCCGATTTTGCCCAGCGTCAACTCAACACCGGCGCCGGCGTTGAATGCGGCGTCCGATTTTTTTCCGAGATCCTTCAGATTGACCGAATAGGTTCCATAGCCGACCGTGACATACGGGTAGACGATCGCCAGCGAGATCCCCAATTTCCCGCTGACACCGAGATAATAGTAGCTCATCTCCTGCTCGACCTCGGGCATCGCCGGGTTCTCACCCAGGAGATCGTGATCGGCGCGGTAAAACTGACCTTCCACGGCCAGGCCCAGGAACTTGACCCCGGCTTGGGCTCCATAGAGGAAGGCCGAATTTTTATCGAACTTGATCTCGTCCATTTGGGCGTTCTGGCTGGATAGCCCCCCTCTGACGCCAAGGTAGAACTGCGCTTGGGCGGGCGCGGAGGCGACGGCCATAAAAAGCGCGCCGCAGACGGTTGAGAGAATGATTTTCTTTATCATTGGTCCCTCCGGGTGATCGACATCCATTTAGTCGAAGAAACGAGGCTTGGCCAGCACCTCCAGGATCTTGAGCTCAAAAAAGGACTGCGCGTTGGCGGGCTGCAGGAGGAGTGCCGTATCGGCGCCGGAGCCGGAACCGCCGACGGCGATACATGGCTGCTGAGTGGAGATCAGGCCGGCGTCGGCCGCCATGAGGCTGATCTCGATGGCCACCTTGGTTCCTTCACCGAACGTCCGGAGCGTGGCGGCGATGATCTCGTCGAGCTCGGTAGTGGCCAGTTCTTTCCTGACGGCCCGGTTTACGCCGCCGAAGGCATGTTGACAGGTGAGGATTTTGCCGCCGAGGGCCTCGATTTTCCGGCGCATCGCCGGCTTGAGTTCCTGATAATCGGGCTCTGTGAAACCGGTCGAATGGGAGACCACGACCAGGTTTTTTCCCCGAAAAAGCGCCGCTGCCTGGACCCCCGTTCTTCCCGAGCTCGAGGCCACAACGACGCTTCGGATGTCCAGCTCGTTCGCCCGGGCGGAGGCGATCTCAAGGGTTCGGCGGGTGTTTTTCGGCCCCGTCCGCTCAAAATAAAGACAGGGAGCGAGCTCCTCTCCGCCCTTTTTTCTCCCCTTGACCGGCGGCTTTTTCTGCTTCATGATCCCGGCTTCATTCTGCCCCTCCCCCCGTCTTTTGTCAAGGCGCATCACGCCCCGCCTTCATTCTTTCGCCTGTTTTCGTGTACAATATGGCCACGATACGATGGCGCGCATCCACCTGGGCGAATCGGCTTCCATGTCCCTGGGATCGCTCTGGTCCCACAAGATGAGGACGTTCCTGACGTTGCTCGGAATCATCATCGGAGTGCTCACCATCATCGCCGTCGTCTCGGTGATCCAGGGGCTCAATAAATACGTGACCACCAAGATGTCCTTCTTCGGGGCCAACGATTTCTCCGTATCCAAGTTCTCGATCAGCGGGTTGTCGCTCAAAGAATTCAGGGAACAGTCGAAGAGAAAAGACATCACCCTCGCCGAGATGGCGATTCTGCGCCGGCAATGCCGCAACTGTGAGCTGGTGGGAGCCGGCGCCGGCACGAGCCGGACGGTCAAGTTCGGCAGCCGATCGCTTCGCGATGTGGAGATCCGCGGAACGACCCACCTTGACCACAATATCGGCTCGGTCCTGGAGCTCGAAGCCGGCCGCCAACTCCGGAGAGAGGACGAAGTCCACTCCCGCCTCGTCTGTATCGTCGGGTATGACATCAAGGAGAAGCTCTTCCCCGGCACCGATCCCATGGGCCGGTGGATCAAGATCGGCCCCGACAACATCCTGGTCGTGGGGCTGGGCAAGAAAAAGGGCAAACTCCTCGGCATGAGCCAGGACAATTATGTCATCATTCCCATCACCACCTTCATGAAGTTGTACGGCTCGCGACGCAGCATCAGCATCAATATCCATACGTCTTCCCAGGAACGGATGAGGGCCGCCCAGGAAGAGGTCAGGACCATCCTGCGCTCGTTCCGACACCGTTCGTTCAAGGATCCCGACGATTTTTCCTTCCGCACCTCCGAAAGCTTCATCCAACTCTACAAGAACGCCACATCGAGCATCTATTTTGCCATGATCGCCGTCTCCTCGATCGCCTTATTGGTGGGCGGGATCGTGGTCATGAACATCATGCTGGTTTCGGTCACTGAAAGGACCAAGGAGATCGGGATCCGGATGGCCGTGGGGGCCAGACGCCGGGATATCCTTTTTCAATTCCTGATCGAGTCGGCCGTTCTTTCCGGGACAGGGGGGCTGATCGGCATCGTCCTCGGCCTCGCTTTGGCCAAAATCGTTTCGGCCACGACCTCCCTGCCGTCGACCGTCGAACCCGCTTCCATTATTCTGGCCATCCTGATGTCCGCCTCGATCGGCCTCTTCTTCGGCATCTACCCGGCCAACAAGGCCGCCAAGCTCAATCCCATCGAAGCCCTGAGGTCCGAACAATGAAAACAGGGCTCCTGGGTGAAACGATTCGCATGGCGGTCGATTCCCTGAAGACCCACAAGCTGCGCTCCTTCCTCACGACGCTGGGAATCGTCATCGGGGTTATGACCGTGATCGGGATGGTCTCCATCATCCAGGGCCTCAACCGCTCTTTCCTGCGGGAGCTCGAGGCGGTGGGATCGGATATCATCGGCATCACCAAGTTCGAACCGGGGATCCAGATCGGCGATCGCTCCGAGGAGGAAAGACAGAGGAAGGACCTGACCTTCGAGGACGCCCTCGCCCTTAAAGAGGAGAGCAAACTGGTCAAGGCCGTCGCCGTCAGCCTTCTCTATAACTATTTCGAGAGCGTCCCGGTCAAGTATCAGAATGTTCAGAGCGAAGACGCTCTGATCATCGGCATGAACGAGCAGTATCCCCAGGTCCTCTCGGTTTACCTGCCCGAAAGGGGGCGCTTTCTCGCCGCTTCCGACATTCAGCGCAGCCAAAAGGTGTGCGTCCTGGGAGCGGAAACGGCGGAGACGCTCTTTCCCCATTCCAACCCGCTCGGCAAGGAGATCCGGGTCGGTCCGCATCAGTTCCTGGTGGTCGGCGTTCTCCAGAAAAGAGGAAGCCTGTTTGGCCAGAGCCAGGACAACTTCGTCGGCATACCGATCACCACCCTGATGAAGCATTTCTCCTACGACATGGAAAGCCTTGAGATCATCGCGACGCCCAAGGACCGCGGGATGATCACCGAGACCCTTGGAGACATCACCAACATCCTTCGCCGGAGGCGGAAAGTCGCCTTCGGGAAGCCTAACGACTTCGCCGTCTTCACCCAGGACTCGATCGTCGATCTCTACAACCAGATCACCGGCGCCGCTTACCTGGTGATGATCGTCATCTCCTCCATTGGCCTCCTGGTCGGCGGCATCGGCGTCATGAACATCATGCTCGTCTCCGTGAAGGAGAGAACGCGGGAGATCGGCATCCGAAAGGCGGTCGGCGCGCGCTCGGCCGACATCCTCAGACAATTCCTCATCGAGGCTGTTTTTCTCACGGGGGCCGGGGGGATCTTGGGGATCGTCATCGGCTATTCGATCGCGGCGCTGGTCAAGGCGGCCACTCCCCTTCCAGCATCGGTCAGCCCCTGGTCGGTCGCCCTGGGATTCCTGGTCGCGGTCTCGGTGGGCCTGTTTTTCGGCATTTTTCCCGCCCGCAAGGCGGCCCGGCTCGAGCCCATCGTATCGCTCCGGTACGAATAGGCTCGGGGTATTGGTTCGTCAGCCCGCTCGCGCCCCCGGCGAGGTCGCTCGCTCCAAACTCCTCCTTCGCTCTTCTCTCCT
>JAFGRZ010000142.1 GCA_016934895.1 Candidatus Aminicenantota bacterium | reverse complement strand
GTCATCCTCGAAGAACTGCCCTATCCTGATTTCGTGGCGGAAATGGCGGACTTCCTGCTGCGGATAAAGACCATGAGCTGGTCGATCTGCCTCGGGTCCCACGAGGGTCTCCTCTATATTTCCATCCGCTCGAAAAACATCCACGCCAACACGGCCCGGCTGATCCGAAGAGTCATCCCCAAATCGGGCACTTCCGGAGGCCACGAACTCATCGCCGGAGCCCGGGTGGGGATAGAAAAGATGGAAGACACCGAGGTCCGGGCATTAAAAAATGAGATCGTTAAAAAGGTCCTCCGCGAGCTCTATCACGGCGATATCGAGAACCTGTTCAATCTCGTCACCAACAAACCGGTCTCCTTCCCGTCCGGATGAACTAAGCCGGGCGGGGTTTTGTCCGGCATTAACCTCAACAACCACTTCGAAGGGAGCGCCCCTCTCTCGATCGTCCGCTTATTGGACAGCCTGAAGAGATAGCGGAGACCGGTCGCCGTCATACGCCGAGATATCCAGGAATCCGTGGCCGCTGAGGTTGAAGAGGATGACTTTTTCCTCGTTGTCTGCTTTGGCTTTGAGCGCTTCCTCGATGACGGCGGCGACGGCATGGGCGGACTCCGGAGCCGGGAGGATGCCCTCCGTGTTCAGGAACAGCCTGGCCGCCTGGAAAACCCGGTCCTGGCCGAATGCCTGCGGCTCCACCAGGCCGGTCCGGACGAAATGGCTGACGAGCGGCGCCATGCCGTGATAGCGCAGCCCTCCCGCGTGGATGGGCGGAGGCACGAAATCCATGCCCAGCGTATACATATAGAGAAGCGGCGTCAAGCCGACGGCATCCCCATGGTCGTAGCGCAGCTCTCCCCCCGTCAACGAGGGGCAGACCTCGGGTTCGACCGCGATGAACCGCGTCCGGCCCAATCCCTTCAGACGTCTCCCGATGAAGGGAAACGAAATCCCGGCAAAATTCGAGCCGCCGCCGACGCACCCGATGACGACGTCGGGCTCGACTCCGATCTCGCCCAGTTGTCTCTCCGCTTCCAGACCGATGACGGTCTGATGCAGGAGAACGGAATCGAGCACGGACCCGAGGGAATATTTCGCGCCTTTATTATGGACGGCGGTCTCGACCGCCTCGGAAATGGCGATGCCGAGGCTTCCCGGATGGTCCGGATCAGCGCCGTGGAACTTCAACCCCGCCTGGGTGAGCGGGCTCGGGCTCTCCACGACCGACGCGCCGAACAGCTCCATCATGATCCTCCGCCCCGGTTTCTGCCGGAAGCTGATCCGGACCATGAAAACCCTCACGCGGGTCCCGAAAACCGACCCGGCGTGGGCCAGAGCGGATCCCCACTGCCCCGCCCCTGTCTCCGTCACAAGAGTCTCCACTCCTTCACGGGAAGCGAGATAGGCCTGCATCAGAGCGGTGTTGCTCTTATGACTTCCACACGGCCCGACACCTTCATATTTATAGAAAATGCGGGCCGGCGTCTGGAGCGCCTTTCTCAACCCGGAAGCATAGACGAGCGGCGTCGGCCGGTAAACCGAGAACGCCTCCAGGACCTCCGGTGGAATAGGGATATCTCTTTTCATCGCCGTTTCCTGGGCGATCAGACCCTTGGGAAAGATCGGCTCCAGTTCCTCCGGCTTCAACGGCTCCTTTGTCCCGGGATGGAGCGGGGGTTTGGGAAGCTCCGCCAGGTCGGCCTTGATGTTGTAGAATGCCTTCGGCAGATCGTCTGTCCGCCTTGAACTGAATCTGTTCACGATGACCTCCTTTAATGCAAGTGGGAATAGGTTTCAGGACAAAAAAAGGCGGATGGGTAGGGATTATCGGGCGGAGGAGCCCGCCCACCAGAAGGAAGGAACGGCCCAAGTCATTTGGAGGTTGCGATGCGACTTGGGCATGCCGCTATAATAGACGAATCCGCGCCGTTGTCAAGTGATTTCTATGTTGACTGTCCAAAACTTTATGGCGAACAAAAAGAGCGAGATGGGGACATGACCGGAGAATTTGTGGGACACGATCCCATTTCCGGAGAAATGGGTCATGTCCCAATTTTCCGGATCGTGTCCCCTGATTTCGCATGCCGGGAAGCCAGGGGAGTTTTTGACGGCCAGATTTCTTCGGCCGACTCCTTTCCCGTGACTCGATAGGAATTGGGGAGCCGACTTCTGCCCCCGCGCTCCGGGGGGGTCGGTCCCGCCGCCGGCCCCTCCTCGCAACGATGGCCCCTCCTCCGCTGCAGGAGGCTTATTTTTTGTGATAATCCGGGTAGGCCGGGCGCTTCGGTTTCGGCACCGGACTCTTGGCCAGCTCTCTCATGACGATCTCGATCGCCTTGTCCAGCTGGGGATCCTTCCCTTGGCGCACGAGCGCGGGGTCGAGCTCCACTTCGACGTCGGGCGGAACTCCCACATTCTCGGCGATCCAGTGCCCGTCCGGGCTCCAGACGCCCGAACTGGGAGCCGAGACAAACCCCCCATCCATAAGCCGCGGCGCTCCGGCGCGGCCGACCAATCCTCCCCAGGTGCGCTTGCCGATCAAAGGACCGACCTTGGCCTGCCGAAAATACCAGGGCATGGCATCCCCGCCCGAGCCGGCGAACTCGTTGATGAGCATGACCTTGGGACCGAAAATCGCTCCCTGCGGTTGGACTTCGTCCTCTCCGTCGCGGGTGGCAACGAGGCTCATTAACCGCCGCTGGAATCGCTCGATGATATCCGTGGCCAGCATCCCTCCGCCGTTGAAACGCTCGTCCACGATGAGGGCTTCACGGTCGACCTGAGCATAGAAATAGCGATTGAAATAGGTGTACCCTCCGAAAGCCGTATCGGGCATGTAGACGTAGGCCGCCTTTCCCTTGGTCGCCCGCTCCACATAACGCCGGTTGTCCTCGATCCAGGCGAAATTGCGGAGCGATGTTTCACTGCTGATAGGAACAACCGTCACCTCCCGGCTGCCTTCCATCTTCGGCTCGGGCCCAACGGTGAGGACGACCTGTCTCCCCGCCTTGGCCTCGAAAAAGCGGAAGATGTTGTCCGTTCCCTTGACCTCGCGGCCGTCCACGGCCAGCAGATATTCTCCCGCCCTGACGTTCACTCCGGGTTGGGTCAAAGGGGCCTGGAACTGGGGGTTCCAGTTTTCCCCGCTGTAAACACGCGCGAATCGGTAGCGGCCGTTCTCGATGACATAATCGGCTCCGAGGAGGCCGGTGGGAATCCGCTCCGGCCGGGGGATGTCCCCTCCCCCGACGCCCAGGTGGCCGACCGTCATCTCTCCTAACATCTCGGCGAAGAGGTAGTTCAGGTCCATCCTCGAGGCCACGGCCTTGACGAACGGTGCGTATTTCTTTTGGGCTTTTTCGAGGTTCAAACCATGGAGGTTGGGATCGTAGAAAAACTCCCGTTCGATGCGCCAGGCCTCCCGGTACATCTGGCGCCACTCCTCGCGCGGCTTCACTCTGATCTGGATGTTCTGCGTCGGCATGGCCTTGTCGGACTCGGCTGCGGCCGAGGGAGGCGGAGAGGGAGCGCCGGCAGGCGGCATCGGCTTGAGGGTCCCGATGAGCCAGCGGTTTCTCCGGCTGTAGAGGTATTTCTTCGCGTTTCCGGCCATCTCGAAGTCATTAACGCCGCTTATGACCACGTCGGCCCGGCGCTCCTTGAGGTCAAAACGGTGAACGGCGGCGCCTTGGGGAAAAAAAGCTCCAGGCGGCGGTGCTTCGGCGGCGACGGCCAGGAGTGTACCGGACTCCCCGGTCTGGAGATCGATATAGTTTCTGGCCGGCATGGGGACCGCCAGGATGCGCTGGAGAATGTCCTCGAGATCGATCTTGACCTTGACCTCCTTGTCGGGCTTCTCAACCTTATCGGGTTTGTCTTCAGCCCTCTCACCCGCTTTCTCACCCTTTTTTTCTTCTTTTTTCTCCGGCTCTTCAGATTCTTTTTTTGACTTATCCTCGGCCTTCTCTTCATCACTCTGCGGGGTAAAGGGCGTCGGCTCTTCCTTATCCAGGACCGCAAGATAGATGGAGCTGGTCACATCCCGGAAGATGCTGTGGATATCCGGCTGAAGAGACGCTCCCGAATCAGTGCTGGCCGTGAAATAGAGATATTTTCCGCCGGGATCGAAAACGGGCCGGCGGGCGTCGCTCATGCCGTCTGTAATCTGAGTGCTCCGCCCGTTTTCCAATGAATACAAGAAAATGGCTCCCAGGTAGTTGGGGAGCTGTTTGGAATAGACCAGCCACTTCGAGTCGGGCGACCAGTTGGGAGAAGCGCCGCTCGCGCCGCCCAGGAAACGGTCCTTATCCACCTTGACCGGCTTCTTGGTTTCGAGGTCCACATACCATAGGTTCAGGTGACAATCGGCATAGGCGATTTTCTTGTTGTCGGGAGACCAGCGGGGAGCATAATAAAAGGTGGGATCGGCTTCCAGCGTGATACGGACCGGCTCACCGTTCCCTTTGTGGTCCCGGATATGGAGCTGGTAATCGCCCGATTCGTCCGAGAAGCAAGCGACCTTTTCCCCGTCGGGAGACCAGGCGGGATAGCGCTCCATGGCTCCCGGTGTATTCGTCAGATTCCGGAAGTCTCCCTTTTCCGCGGGAACCGTGATGATCTCCCCCCGGGCCTCGAAAGCGGCCCGGACGGCGTTGGGCGAAAGGCTGGGAGAGGAAAGGCTGTCGCCGACGTTCGCGAACTTGTCCCGGACTTCGAGCATATCGCCGGCGATGGAAACGGGCAAGGGGCTCGACGTCTTTGAGGCCAGGTCATACAAATGGAGGGAACCGAACTGCTCGTAAACGATCGCGCCCGGACCGGCTGAGGCCGACTTGAGGTCGAGGCCGTCGTTGTCCAGCGCCCGGGTCACATTTTTTGTATTGACATCATAGGAAAAGAGAGTGACCGGCCCTTCCCGGTCGGAAAGGAAATAAACCTTATCTCCAACCCACATGGGATCGTAGTCATTGGAGTCCGTCCGGGGGATCTTTTCGATGCGGGAATCGGAGAGGTCGGCGATCCAAATCGGTGTCGCCGTTCCTCCCCGGTAGCGTTTCCAGGCCGTGAATGCCCGGCGGAGCGGGACGTAGGCGAGGCGCTTCCCATCCGATGAAAAACTTCCCTCGTATCCCATGGGGAGGGGCAATCTCTCCGGGAATCCGCCTTCGACGCCGATCGTAAAAAGCTCGCTGAACCTGGAGAAGGCCGTGCGGGTTGAAGTGAAAAGGACCTTCTTCCCATCGGAGCTCCAACCCAAAGCGATGTCTCCGGCAGGATGCCAGGTCAGACGCCTGGGCACTCCGCCTTCGGCGGGCATGACGAAGACATCCACGTTGCCGTCGTATTCGCCGGTGAAGGCGATCAGGGAACCATCCGGGCTGAAGACGGCATTGGTCTCCACGCCCGGTCCGGTGGTCAGCCTATGGGCCGCTCCACCTTCACGGGGAACCTTCCAGAGATCACCGGCATAGACGAAGACGACGTGGGTCCGGCTGAGGGCCGGCTTCTGGGCCAGGATCGGTATGTCCTGGGACGATGACGGTATAGAAGCTAGGATCAATCCAGCCAGAAGGAAAAAAGAAATGCGTTTCATAGACGGCCTCCCGAGGTTGAGTTTATTTAAATCTGCGTTGGCAGTGGCTCAAAGGACAAGGAAATTCCATATCCCATAATACGGATTTCTCATCAAGAAGGTTCGATTTTAAACGATTTGGGGCAGACTGTGAATATGAAAGAGCGAAGGACCGACTATTTCAGTCGGAAATCCGGCCGGGCTTCAGGATTATGAACCCGCCCAAAAAAACTTTT
>JAFGRZ010000141.1 GCA_016934895.1 Candidatus Aminicenantota bacterium | reverse complement strand
GCCCGGCCGGTTTTCCTAATGAACTTCATCGGCACCCGGCCGCTCGAAGACAAGGTGATCGTCGGGCCGTGCGGATTCACCGGAAAGTGCACCTGCGGCAAGTGTATAGAGATGACCAGCGGGGAGCGGGTCAACCTGATGGTCAAGGGCCTGCGGGACATGTGCAGCGCCATGGACGTCTTTATCGTCGGCGGCGGATTTTCGACCTCGTTCTCCGACGTCGTTCCGGCCGTCGTCGTCTCGGTGATCGGCAAGCTGGTCACCTCCAAGCCGCTGACCAAGCCGGCCAAGTCCGCCGGGGACCGGATCATCCTGTTCGGCCGGACAGGAAGCGACGGCAACGACACCCTCTACCGGGCCGGGCTGGTCAAGGAGATGAGGCCGGCCGTGGCACTTTTCAAGGAAGAGAGGATGATCATGGAAGCCGCCCTGGCCGCCTTCCGGACCGGCAAGGTCAAAGCCTGTTCCGACCTGGGAGCGGCCGGAGTCGGCGCCGCCGTCTGCGAGTCGGCCCGCTACGGCGGTTTCGGGGCGCGCGTCGATTTGGCCAAGGTCCCGGTCAGGGAGAAAAACCTTTCTCCTGAGGAGATCCTGATCTGCGAATCCCAGGGGCGGATGGTTATCCAGGCGGTCAAGAAAGACGTCGACCTCTTGCTCAGAACGATCCGGGCCAAAGGAGTCAAGGCGGAGGTGATCGGCGAGATCAACGGCGACGACAAGGAGGTCTTCGAGTACAAGGGAAAGACCGTCGCCGTCATCCCCAACCATCCCTCCCGGGCCGAATTGCGGGAGCTCCACAAGGGGTCCTGAGATGGCGGGAAAAGAGGCGAAATCGGAGTACGCCCAGGCCGGAGTGGATTACACCAAGATCGAGCCTTTCAAGATGGCCATGGTGGGCGCCGGGAAGAGGACGATCAACTTCCCGAACAGGCGCGGCGTTTTTATCGAGCCGGAGAGCCTGGGCGCCCACGGAGTCGTCTATCGCTATCACGGCGCCGAATCCCACTTCTGGTGCCAGACCCAGGAAGGCCTGGGAAACAAGAACTGGATCGCGGAGTGGATGTACCAGCACGCCGGCACCGGGAGGACGTATTACGAGGGCATCGGGATCGATACGGCCTTAATGGCGGCCAACGACGTCATCTGCCAGGGGGCCCTCCCGGTGATCTTCACGGACGAAGTGGCCGCGGGAGACAGCGAGTGGTTCATGGATGAGAAACGCAGTCGCGATTTGGCGGAGAGCTTCTATAAAGCCTGCGAGATGTGCGGCATGGCCCTGCCGGCCGGCGAATCCCCGGCCCTCCGTTACCTGATCAAGGCCGAGCCTCCCGTCCGGAGCGCGCCTTCCTTGTCCGGCTGCGTGACCGGGATCATCGCTCCCCGGGAAAGGATGGTCACGGGAGAAAAACTCGCCGCCGGGGACCGGATCATCGGCGCGACCTCCTCGGGGCTCCACGCCAACGGAATTTCCCTGGTGATCAAGCGGGCCCTGGCGCTCAAGGACGCGTTTCTCCATGCCCTGCCGAATGGTCGAATATTGGGCGAGGAGGCCCTGATTCCCACCCGTTCCTACGTCCGGCTCGTCGAGGCCCTGCAGGAAAAAAACATCGAGATCCACTCCCTGCTCGGCGGCACGGGCGGAGGGATCTCCAAGATCGCTTATGCCAAGACGCCGTTCACCTATCGGATCAGCAAATGGGTGGACGAGATTCCGCCGCTCTTCCAATTCATGCGGGAGATCGGGGTCGGCCTGGAGGACTGCCTGACGACCTTCAACTGGGGGATCGGGTTCTATGTTTTCGTACCGGAAGAAGAAGCCGACCGGACCATCGGGACGGGCAAAAAGGCGGGATATGATCTCGTTGACCTCGGCCGGGTCGAAGACGGAGAGCGCTGCGTCATTTTCGAACCGGAAGGACTCACCCTCCCCGCGATCGAGTAGTTTATCTTAGAAGACCGGGCCGCCCGGTGAGAACGCGGGCAGGAGCTCAGGTGTCGTACTTGCGAATGAACTCCTCGGCCTTCTCCACCAGTTCGCGGTTGCCGACGAAGATGGGCGTGCGCTGGTGGAGCGATTCCGGCTGGATGTCCCTGATCCTCCGCCGGCCGTCGGAAGAGGCCCCCCCCGCCTGTTCGGCGATGAAAGACAGCGGACCGCATTCGTAGAGCAAGCGCAGCTTGCCGTGCGGTTTCTTCGGGTCCTTGGTGTCGGCGGGGTAGTAGAAAACGCCGCCGGCCAGCAGGTTGCGGTGGAAATCGGAAACGAGCGTCCCGATGTAGCGCAGCGAGAGCCCCTTGACACCGCCCTCCCGTCCCTGGAGGTATTCGGTGTAGCGGTGGACGCCCTCGCTCCAGTACATCTGATAGCCCAGGTTGACGCTGAAATATTTCGGCGGCGAAGGGATCTTGATGTGCGGATGGGAGAGAAGGAATTCGCCGACCGAGGGGTCGAGGGTGAACCCATGGACGCCGTGGCCCGTGGTGTAGACGAACATCGTGCT
>JAFGRZ010000140.1 GCA_016934895.1 Candidatus Aminicenantota bacterium | reverse complement strand
TCATATTGGTGCTCTCGGGAACGTACGGTTGGTGATTCATCCCTCGCTCCTTTCTTTTCTAGAAATACATCATGAAATTCACCTATGTATATTCAAATTCGACCGCATTAGTCAAGCCAATAAATCGGGCGTCCCCGGTACTTGCAAATGGGGATTCACCTGGCATACAATAGGATGCGCCGAAAGAAGGCCATGAGCATCATCAGCTGGTTCAAGGACCGATTGTTTTGCGACCTGGCCATCGACCTGGGGACGGCCAATACGCTCGTTTTCCTCAAGGGAAAGGGCATCATCGTCCAGGAGCCCTCCATCGTCGTCGTCAACAGGATCACCGGCAAGGTCGAGGCCGTGGGAGCCCGGGCCAAGGAGATGCTGGGCAAGACGCCGACTTCGGTCGCCACCATCAAGCCGATGCGCGACGGCGTTATCGCCGATTTCGAGATCGCCGAAAAAATGCTCGACTATTTCATCAAGAAGTCCACCGACAACCGCGGTTTCTGGCTGCGGCCGCGCATCGTCATCGGCATTCCTACGGGGGTCACCCAGGTCGAGCGGCGGGCCGTCAAGGACGTGGCCTTGAGGTCCAAGGCCTCCGAGGTCTATCTCGTGGAGCAGCCGATGACGGCCGCGGTCGGCGCGGATCTCCCGATCACCGAACCGACCGGCAACATGGTCGTGGATATCGGCGGCGGCACCACCGACATCGCCGTCATCTCGCTCCACGGAATCGTCTTCAACCATTCCATCCGCATCGCCGGGAACGAAATGGACGAGGAGATCATTTCTTACTTGAAGAAGAAATACAATCTGCTCATCGGCGAAAGGACGGCCGAGGCCGTCAAGCTGCAGATCGGTTCGGCCTATCCTCTGGACGAGCCCTTAACCATGGAGATCAAAGGCCGGGACCTGCGTGAGGGCATCCCCAAGACGATCGTCGTCGACGACCAGGAAATCCGCGAAGCTCTGGAGGACGTCGTTTCGGCGATCGTCAACGCCGTCCGGATCGCCCTGGAACGGACTCCGCCCGAGCTGTCCGCCGACATCATCGACCGGGGGATCGTCCTCACAGGAGGAGGGGCGCTCCTCAGGAACCTGGACAAGCGCCTCCGGGAGGAAACCCAGCTGCCTGTCTTCGTCACCGAGGATCCTTTGACCAGCGTCGTCCTCGGAGCGGGCAAGCTGCTGGACGATCTCGACCTTCTGAAAAAGATCGCTCTTGACTGACGAGGCTTGAAAGAAAAAAGACGTTTCGTCCTCTTGTTGGGACTGGTTTTTGCCCATCTTTTGCTCATTTCCATCCAGGTGCCGAAGGGCGATGAACCGTCCTATTTCGAACGGGCTTTCTTCGCCGTCTTCACTCCGGTGCAGCACGGCGTGGTCTCTTTTTTCGGTGGCTTGAAGGATTTCTCGAAGAACTATTTTTATTTCCGCGGCCTCCGGCGCAGGAATCGCGTTCTGGAAAAAGAGGCGTTCGAGCTCCGGCAGGAAAATTTGGCGCTCAAAAACCGGCTGCTCAATTTCAGGGAAGCCGAGGAGATCCGGGAGCTACTCTCGACTCTTTCCCGATCGATCCTCGTGGCCACGGTCATCGCTTTCGATCCCAGCCAGATCTACAGCTCCATCGAACTGAACAAGGGAACGGCCGACGGCGTCCGCAAAGATATGGTGGTTTTGGACAGGAAAGCCCGTCTGGTCGGACGAGTGGTCGAGCCGATCTCGGGCAAGAGGGCGCGTGTCCAGCTCATCACCGACGGCGACAGCGGTGTGGGCGTCCGCACGGAGCGATCCCGGGTGCTCGGTACCCTGCAGGGGGATGCCAATGGAAAATGCCGCCTGAAATATATCTTCAAGACCAACAGGGATGTCGCGGTGAACGAGGAAATCCGGACTTCAGGCCTGGATGGCGTCACCCCTTCCGGGATCCCCGTCGGACGGATTCTCTCGATCGTCACCCGCGAGACCGACCTGTTCAAGACGATCGTCGTCGATCCCTATTTCGACCTTTCCGACCTGGACCAGGTGGCCGTATTGACCGTCGACCAAAGGGACCTGGATTGAGGTAACCGGGCGATGAAACGTTCGACAGAGGTCATAGCGGGGCTCATGACGGCCGTCGTCCTGCAGACCGTTATCGGCAAGATCTCTCCGTCGCTCCTCCTCGTCTTCAATCCCTTCTCCTGGGCGGTTCTCTATTTCGGCCTCACCCGCCGGGAGATCTTCGGTGCGATCATGGGCACGGGCTGCGGTCTGCTCCAAGATTCCCTCTCTCTCGGAGTGTTCGGGGTGAGTGGGTTGACCAAAACCCTCCTTGGATTCGCTACGGGATATATCTCCAGAAAGATCAACGTCGTCTCTTCCGGGCGGACCTTCGTCTTTGTCTTGATTATGGCGGCCGCCGAACTGGCTCTCTGGAAATTCCTGGTTCACTTTCTTTTCGGGGAAAAATGGGCCACCGGCGGCGGGCTCCTTTTTCTCCAGCCTCTGGCGGCGGCCGCTGCCGTCACCGGATTGTACCAGCTCAAACGGAAATCAGGAGCGGAGGTTCCGTAGGCCATGGCGATTGAAAAAGAGGGAATCTACGAAGACCTCTCGCTCATCCTGAAAAGAATTCGTTGGGGCGCCATCGTCGTCGGCATCCTGCTCGGGATTCTTCTTTTCTACTATTGGAAAATCCAAATCCTCGACCACCGGAAATACTCGGCCCTGGCGGAAGCCAACAGAACCCGGGAAAGTCTCATCCCCGCCCCCCGCGGTTTGATCCTGGACAGAAACGCCGTCATCCTGGCCGACAACGCGGCCTCCTTCAAGGCTTCGCTCATCCGGGAGAACGGCCGGGATACCGACCGCTCGCTCGTTGAGATCGGCCGGCTCTTGGACATTCCGCCGGAAGACCTGCGCGACCGGATCTCCCGGTATGGATCTCTTCCCGCGTTCCGGCCCGTCGTCATCATGGACAACCTGGAGTTGAAGGACGTCTCCCGGATCGAAGCCCGGCGGCTCGAGCTTCCCGAGCTCATCGTCGAGACCGACCCCAGGCGGCATTATCCGTTTGGGAGCCTGGCGGCTCATGTCATCGGTTATTTGCAGGAATTGACCGAGGCGGAACTGAAGAGCGGTCTTTATCCGGAGCGAACCCTGGGCGATATGATCGGCCGCACCGGAGTGGAAAGGCAATACCAGTCCGTTCTTGTGGGCACGGACGGCCGGCGGGTGGAGATTGTCGACAGCCAAGGCCGCAGCCGGGGAGACGTGTCCCGGGTTGAGCCGGTTCCCGGCCGGGACATCCGCCTGACCCTGGACTTGGATCTTCAGCAGAAAGCGACCACGCTGCTCGAGGGCCGGGAAGGGGCGATTGTCGTCCTTGATCCGCGGAACGGAGAGGTTCTGGCTCTGGCCAGCTTCCCCACCTACGATCCGAACAAGTTCATCACGCGGTTCTCTCCCCAGGAATGGATGGACCTCATCGGCCGGCCGGATCACCCTTTGGAAAACCGGTCCATCCGGGGTCTCTACTCGCCCGGATCGGTCTTCAAGCTGACCATGGCGCTCGGCGCCCTCGACTCCGGGTTGATCACCGAGCAGACCGCGTTCTTCTGCTCCGGCAGCGCTTTCATCTACGGCCGTCCTTTCCGCTGTTGGTATGGCGGGGGACACGGCACCCTCGCATTGATCGACGCCATTCGTTATTCCTGCAACGTCTATTTCTACAATGTCGGCCGCCGGATGGCCATCGACCAGATCGCGCAATACGCCGAGATGCTCGGGTTCGGGGACAAGACAGGGGTTGACCTTCCCGGTGAAAAAGAAGGCCTCGTTCCGAGCACGGAATGGAGCCGTCGGTTCCGGAATTCGAATTGGTATCCCGGAGAGACCATCTCGGTATCCATCGGGCAGGGACCGATTCTGGTCACTCCCCTCCAGGTCGCCCTCCATACGGCGATCATCGCCAACCGGGGTCGCCGCGTCGTCCCTCACCTGCTCTTATCTCCGGCCGAAGAACCGGAATCCGCCCGTCCTCCGGCCGGCAAGATCAGGACCGAACTTTTCAACAAGGTCATCCAGGGGATGTGGAAATGCGTCAATGAAGAAGGGACTGCGCGGGGAGCCAAGGTCGGAGACTTCGAGGTGTGCGGCAAGACGGGCTCCACTCAGGTCCTCGGCCGGGAGAGAGCCGAATTGCTGGGCAAGGACATCGAGACTCATTCCTGGTTCTCCGGCTTCGCGCCGCGAGGCGACCCGCGGGTGGTCGTCACCGTGCTGGTCGAGTTCGGCGGGATGGGAGGAGCCACGGCCGCTCCCCTGGCCAAGGAACTCTTTGCACTCTATCGGGAAAAATATGATTAGCCGGCGGCTCATCGACAATATCGACTGGCTTTTGATCGGACTGCTCGTTTTGAATTCGCTGGTCGGTGCCTTTGTCATCTACAGCGCCTCTCATCATCTTCCGGGAGGGTATCACTGGAGGCAGCTCGTTTATCTCGCCGGAAGCCTAATCGTCCTCTTCGTCTTGCTGCTGATTGATTACCAGATCCTCCTGAGCTTTTCCTTTTATCTTTACGGCGCCGTGGTTTCGGTCCTGGCTTTGATGCTGATCTTTAGCAGGTTCATCAGCAAGGGAAGCTGGATCAAGCTGCCGTTCTTCCAGATCCAACCCTCGGAACTGGCCAAGATCGCCGTCATCCTGGTCCTGGCCCGGCTCTTCGCGGAATACAAGAAAAGCCATCTCAACATAAGCGGCTTGTTGGCGGGCTCGGGGCTCGTCGCCGTTCCCTTCTTTCTGGTCGTCCTGCAGCCGGACCTGGGAACGGCGGTGAGCTACCTCTCCCTGCTGTCGGGGGCATTCATCCTGGCGGGTTTGAAGCGGAAGACGGTGGTCTGGATCATTCTCTTGACGGTCCTCGCGGGAGTCAGCGGCTGGAATTTTTATTTGCGGGACTACCAGAAAAAAAGGCTGGCCACCGTGGTCTTTCCCAGCCGCGACCCGCAGGGCTCCGGCTATCATATCCTCCAGTCCAAGATCGCCCTGGGCTCGGGAGGTTTGCTGGGGAAGGGGTTCACCAGGGGAACCCAGAGCCAGCTCAAGTTTCTGCCGGCCAGGCATACCGACTTCGTCTTCTCGGTGATCGGGGAGGAGTTCGGCTTTATCGGTGTCGCCGCGGTTCTCTTCTTGTATGCCGTCTTCCTCTCGCGGCTGTTCCTGTCGGCCGGGAAATCGCGCGACCGGGCGGGAGTCTACATCATTTTCATGGTCAGTCTGATGGTGGCTTTTCAGCTTCTGGTCAACGTGGCCATGGTCATCGGCCTTTTCCCGATCGTCGGCATTCCGCTCCCGCTGCTGAGCTACGGCGGGTCTTCGCTCCTGGCCAATTTTCTTGGGGTCGGACTCGTGTTGAACGTCAAGATGAGACGGTTCGCCAATATCTGATTCGTCCCCGAGCGTTCCGTTTTTCTCGGTGAGGGCATGAGCACAGAAGATTACCTGAATGACGTCCTCGAGCGGGTCGAGAAGCCCGGCCGGTATATCGGCGGAGAATGGAATGCCGTTCGCAAGGATCCCGAGTCGGTCGAGGTTCGGATCGCCCTGGTCTTTCCCGACGTCTACGAGATCGCCATGTCCTACCTCGGGCAGAAGATCCTCTACGACATCCTCAACGCGCATCCGGATCTCCTGGCGGAGCGGGTTTTCGCCCCCTGGCCGGACCTCGAGAAGGAATTGCGCTCCCGCCGGATGCCCCTTTTTTCCCTTGAAAACAAGCTTCCTTTGCGGCGATTCGACATCCTCGGTTTCTCGCTCCTTTACGAGCTCAATTATTCCAACATTTTGACCGTTCTGGACCTCGGCGGCATCCCGAAATTTGCCGGGGAGAGGGGAGACAACGATCCGCTCATCCTGGCCGGCGGCCCGGCGGCCTTCAATCCGGAACCCGTCTCCGATATTTTTGACGCCTTTCTCCTCGGGGACGGTGAGGACGCCTTTGTCGAGATCGCCGAAAGCGTTCTCTCCGGGCGCAAGGCCGGCGCGGGCCGAGAAGAGATTCTGAAGCGATTGGCGGGCGTCTCGGGAGTCTATGTGCCTTCCCTGTATGAATGCTATTCTCCGTCCGGCTCTGCTCTCCTCGCCCGAAGGCCGAAAAGCGGAATGCCCGCCAAGATCAGAAAAAGGGTTAAGTCCCGTCTCGGCCGATCGTCCTTCCCCGAAGCGATCGTCGTGCCCGATGTCCAGGCCGTGCACGACAGGGTGGCCGCCGAGGTGGCGAGGGGATGTCCACAGCGATGCCGGTTCTGTCAAGCCACCGCCGTCTATTTTCCCTTTCGGGTCATGGGGCCGGCGCTCGTCCGCAAGGGTGTCCGACGGAGCTTGGCGGCGACGGGTTTCGAAGATGTCTCTCTGTCGGCGCTCTCGATCAGCGATTACCCCTTTCTCGAAGAGACGGTCACGGCCTTGATGGACGACCTGGCCGGGCAAAAAATTTCCCTCTCTTTATCTTCGCTCCGTCCCAGGGGATTGTCGCCGGCCGTGATCGAGAATATCCTCCGGGTGCGCAAAACCGGTTTCACTCTTGTGCCGGAGGCGGGGACGGACAGGCTCCGGAGAGTCATCAACAAGGAACTCGACAACCAGGAGATACTAGAGGCGGCCGCCCACGCTTTCCGCCGCGGCTGGAGGCTCCTCAAGCTGTACTTCATGGTCGGGCTGCCCACCGAGAGGGAGGAGGATCTGGAGGGGATTGTCCAGCTCGTCGGAGAGATCTGGCGGTGCGGGAAAGACATTCTCCGCCAAGCCCCCCGCATCAACCTCAGCCTGTCTTCTTTCATCCCCAAGCCGCACACACCGTTCCAATGGCTTCGCCTCGAGGACGCATCCGCGCTTCTGGAGAAACAGCGGTTCGTCCGCTCCCGGCTGAGCCGCTTCCGATCCGTTGCGATCAAGGCCCATCCGACCCAGAGCTCTCTCCTCGAAGGCATCTTTTCCCGCGGGGACAGGCGGCTCGGGCGAGTCCTTGCCAGAGCCTGGGAAAGCGGCGCCCGGTTCGACAGTTGGAGGGACGGCTTCGAGTTCTCTATTTGGCGGGAGGCCCTGGCCGCGGAAATACAGGACTATCACGTTTACCTCGGTCCCCTTGATCCGGAGGCCGTCCTTCCCTGGGACCACATCGATACGGGGATCAGAAAGGAATTCCTCCTGGCCGAGATGGAGAAAGCGGGCCGGGAGGAGAGGACGGCTTCCTGTTGGTCGAGCGACTGCCGACAGTGCCAAGGATGCGATCCCCGCCTCCGGCTCTGGAAAAAACTCCTGCCCGCTCCTGAAGCGGTCCCGATTCCGAGAGTCCCGGCATTTGGACGGCGGACGGAAAAGTCCGAGCGCTACGAGGTCGTCTACGAGAAAACGGGCTTAGCGCGATTCCTCTCCCACCGCGATCTCATCAATCATCTGCAGAGGTCCCTGCGCCGGGCGGGAGTCAGCGTCGCCCATTCGGAAGGCTTTCACCCCAAAATGCTCATCTCCTATGGACCTGCGCTTCCCCTGGGGATGGAAGCCAAGGGGGAGCGCTTCGAGTTCAAGTCCCGTTACCGCTTTCAGGAACGGGCGTTGCTTCGGCGCCTCAACAGGTCCGTGCGGACGGGCATCCGTTTCCTTCGGGTGCGGGCGGTCGGCGAAAACGAGCCCCCCCTGGGTGAGCGGATTAAAGTCATGGTCTACAGCCTGGATCTGCGCGATGATCATGTTCAATCCCAACTGGAGGCCTGCATTCGGTCGGGCGGAGCGCAAGCTGAGAACGAACTGGACTTTGTGCGCCGGGAAATGGATGCCTTTCTGGCCAGGAATCCGGACTATCCGGTGGCCTTCCGGCTGGATGAAGAAAAGAAGCGGCTCGTCCTCGAGTTCCCGAAATCGTCCCGGCGGGGCCTCCGGCCGCAGGATGTCATGGGGGAGGTCTTTGGCATAAAAAACGCGTCCTACCGCTTGACGAGGGAAGGATTTGTCGTCTCGGAGACCGGAAACGTCCCGCCGGACGCCGCGCCAAATTGACTTTGCCTTTTCTCCAGTATATAAAAGGGGGCGACATTTTCTAAACATCGACGAGGAGGACATCGTGATCGATTTCAACTTGAGCGAAGAACAGCAGGCGCTTCAGAGTATGGCCAGGGAGTTCGCTCTCAAGGAAATGCGTCCGAACGCCGCCAAGTATGACAAGGGAGACGAATTCCCGGAAGAGATCATGAAGAAGGCTTTCGAGGCGGGATTCATGACCTGCAACATCCCGCAGGAGTACGGAGGCGGGGGGCTGAGTGAGCTGGACATCGCGATCATCAGCGAAGAACTGGCCGCCGGCTGCGCCGGAATGTTCACCACGATCATGGCGACCTCGCTGGCCTTCATCCCCATCCTCCTCTTTGGGACGGATGAACAGAAAGAGACATTCCTGATCCCGTTCACCAAAAAGAAGGGCTTCGCTTCCTTTTGCCTGACGGAACGGGAAGCCGGTTCGGACGCCGGCGCGACCAAGACGCGGGCCGTCCGCGACGCCGACCACTATGTCATCAACGGCTCCAAGTGTTTTATCACCAACGGCGGGATCGCCGATCTGTATGTCGTCTTCGCATTGACGGATCCGGAAAAGGGAATCCGCGGCGTGAGCGCGATCGTCGTGCCGCGCGAGACACCCGGCATGGTCATCGGCAAGGAGGAGGATAAGTTGGGACACCGGGCCTCCAACACGACGGAGCTCTTCTTTGAGGACGTGCGGGTGCCCGTCGCGAACCTGCTGGCCAAGGAGGGAATGGGTTTCATCGTGGCCATGAAGACCCTGGACAAGACGCGCGCTTCGGTGGGTGCGGCCGGGGTCGGGGTCGCCCGGACGGCCCTCGAATATGCCGTTGACTACGCCAAGACCCGCAAGCAATTCGGGAAACCGGTCGCTCTGTTCCAGAACACGGGTTTCAAGCTCGCCCAGATGGCCATGGAGATCAATGCGGCCCGTCATCTTGTCTGGCACGCCGCCTGGCTGATGGACCAGGGCAAGCCCTGCGGAAAAGAATCGGCCATGGCGAAATGCTTCGGCTCGGACGTGGCCATGAGCACGACAATCGAAGCGCTTCAGCTATTCGGCGGATATGGCTACATGAGGGACTACCCGATGGAGAAGCTGATGCGGGACGCCAAGCTGCTCCAGATCTACGAGGGGACGAATGAGATCCAGAGGCTGGTCATCTCGCGCGAGGTGATCGGTCCGATCAAATGATATCGGCCCGATTCGGTCTCCGGCGGTTTCGAGTCTGAAACAGGCCGCCCTCTTGGGGGGGAATCACAGGGAGGGCGATCGATCTTCTAAAGAATGGCTGGATGGACGGGCGAATGGGCTTCGTGTCGGCTACACGCCTTCTTCGGTGAAATATTCCGGAATGATGCCCAGGGTTTCCACTCCGGCGCCCTTGGCGATGTCGATCATTTCCAACACTCGACTGTAAGGGATCTTGGCATCGGCCCGGATGAAAATGGTCTTGTCCTGACGGGCCGAATAAATGCGGCGGAGCTCATCTTGGAGGACATTGAGGCTGACTTCTTGCTGGTTGATCAGCACCGATTGGTCCAATTTCATCGTCAGGACGATCAACCCCGTCGGCATCCCTCCGCTTGTGTCGGCGGCGGTCTCCGGCAACTTGACGTCGATCCCCTTCTGGACGATCGGCGTGATGACCATGAAGATGATCAGCAGAACGAGCAAGACGTCGCAGAGCGGGACGACATTGGGTTCGGCTTTCGTTGCCATATGGGCCTCCTCAATAACGTCAATGTTCGGGAGAGCTATTGTATTCCAAACAATTCCGGTTTGTCAACGCATTTTCCAAGTCGCCCGGTTCGGGTGTGGGCCGTTTGCAATTCTTCAAACGAGTTTGTATAGTTGGGATTGAAAGGAGCCGGGATGCGAGAATTGAAGGTCGAAGTGGCCGAAGTCAGAGAGCGCTGCGGGGCCAGGCATAAGGTGGGCGACACTTTCTTTATCCGGGGCGAGGGAACGATCGAAATTCCCGATAGCAAGAGGGTTTGCATTTATGCTCTGAACAGCCTCTTTCCCTTCCTGACCGCCAAGCAAAGGGAGGAGGAGCTCCCCGATGATGACTGGATCGCGGAAACGGAGTTCCTGACCTGCCCCGACCCGAAGGGCGTCATCTTCAAGATCACGGCCCTGAAGTAGGGAAGGACGACGTCGGCTCGAACGGCCGCTATTTCAACGTGGTCAGGGTTTTTTTGGGGCTGTTGGTCTTGATGACAAGCAGGGCGCGGCCGACTCCCGCGGAAGTGCCGTAGCAGTATTGGATGTCGATGACGGCGTTGCCCAGAAGGGCGCCGATTTCCGCTCCCGCTCCAATGCGGTCACCGATCTCGACGGTGACCACCTTGTTCGTTTTGACCTTATAACCGAGCGCCTTGAGACATTTTTCCGCTTTCTTGTTGTCGGCGGTGATCAGGAGGAAATGACCCCTTCCTTCCTGTGAATAGGCGCAGAGCGCCTTGAGGTTCACACCCGCGTTGGCCATGGTTCCCAGCACCTTTCCCAGGATGCCGGGCTCGTCCGGCGTGATGACATGAAGTTCGCTGGCTTCTTCGACTCTGTGCACGGTTTGCCCTCCTTCGGGGAAAAAAAGATTATATCAAAATCCCGCAGCGCAAAAAAGGGCCGATTTTGTTTTTCCTCCGCAGGGGCTATAATGGAGAGTCTCCGAAAGCCGCGCCATGACGTTTGCTCACAGAAAAAACATCCGGGTGGCGATCATCGACAATGCGATCGAGCCATCGATCTACCATCCGGTCGAGCACTGGGGCAAGTTCCTGGACGCTCCTTTTGCCTCCTTTCGGGCGCCCGACGGACGATTCCCCGCTTTGAAAGGGGAATTCACCCATTTCATCCTGACGGGTTCTGAGGCCTCGATTGTGGAGAGGGAGCCTTGGGTCGATGGGGAGGTCGCCTTTGTCCAAGACGTGGCGGCCCGGGGCTTCCCCTTGCTCGGCAGTTGCTACGGTCATCAGTTGATCGCCCTGGCCCTCGGCGAAGCCGACCGGGTGCGGCGCTGCGCCCAGCCCGAGGTCGGCTGGTATCCGATCCAAATCGTTGAGAAAAGCGGTCTTCTCGGCGAAAAAGGCGTCGCTTTTGCGTTCTGCAGTCATTTTGACGAGGCGGTCGGCCTGGGCTCCGAGTATCGCGTTCTGGCCTCGACCCCGAGATGTCCCATCCAGGCCTTCGAGCTCGCCGGCCGGCCGGTCTGGGGGATTCAATTTCATCCGGAGATCGATATCGCCGACGCGCGTCGATTCCTCAAGGCCCTCGTCGAGCGCGGCCTGCCAACGGCGCCCGTTTTCGCGGGCGCTCTGCGGACGGCACCCAGGGACTCAGGGCTCATCCGGAGAATCGTCCGGCATTTTCTGGGTGATGGGGGCGGGAAATAAATGCGCTTTTTCCTTGACAAAGTGCCTTTTTTTTATAATTATCATAAGGAAAAGAGAGAGTTTTCTCTTTCTTTTTTATGGAATTCATTTCAATGGAGGCGCGGATGAAAAACAAAAAAATCCTGGCGTTTATCGTTCTCTTTATTGCGGTTTTCGCCTTGAGCTCGTATGCGGAGACCAAAAAGCTCAAGAGCATCGGGCAATACACTCTTGTGCGGATTCGGGGACGGGTGCCGACCCAGGACGTCATGAAGATGCTGGTCGACCGCTATGCCGCGGATATCAAGTACGGCTTTGACCTGGCCGGGGCCGGCGACCTTTATCTTCCCTTCATGGAACAGCTCAAAGGAGCCACCTTCGAGGAGAAGGCGCTGCCTGTGGGGGACAAACTCCAGTGGATGCTCTTCCGTTCCCATGGAAAGGTGAAGTTGGCCCAGGACATCGAGTGGGCCGGCAAAGCGCCTCTTGAAGTTTTCTCCTTCAAGGTGGAAAAGGATTACAAGGCCTATGAATTTGTCATGCCGAGGCCATGCGGGAATATCTCCCTGCGTGGGGTCACGGACCTCGAGCTTCCTCTGCCCACATGTGCGTTGATTGTCTCCCCCTCCAAGGTGAACCTCAAAGACCAGGTGACGATCGATATGAGCGGCACTCAGCTGGCCGCAACCATGGAAGTGGACATCCTCGGCCCGGACGGCCAGAAGATCACCACCCATCCCTTTACGCCGGATGCGGCGAGAAAGCAGACGAGTTTCGACAAGCCCGGGACCTATACTTTCAAAGGCCGGGCCGCGAACGCCCAGGGTAAACTGTCGACGGGCCCCTGCGAGGCGACCCTGGTGGTCAATGCTCCGCCCACCTGCGCACTCACGACTTCTTGCATGCCCTGCAAGAACATGGTCGGCCGCCCGATCGGCATCGATGCTTCCGGATCGAGCGATCCCGACGGTCAGATTGTCCGGGCGGACTTCGCCATCACGGATGCCGCCGGCAATTCCGTGGACAAATTCATGGACGGGGATGCCCCGTTTATCTGGGACAAAATTTTCGACCAGCCG
>JAFGRZ010000139.1 GCA_016934895.1 Candidatus Aminicenantota bacterium | reverse complement strand
TTCGACGGAGCCTTCTCTGACCGGATCGGCGGCCACCCGAGGCTGTTGCCGGATGATGACCGTGCCGACTATCATCAGGACGAGGGCGGCCGCGGCGGCGAACCGCCAGGCGTATCTATTCCAGAAAACACCGGGCCGGCTCTTTTCTTCCGGCGATGACGCCGGAGCTCCCTCGCGGGATTGCCTGACCGCGGCGGCGACCTTTGGCCAAACGGCGGGAGTCGGCTCCAGCACGCTCAGTTTCCCGGCCTCTCGAACGATCGCCTCGAGATCACGGGCCAGCGTCCGGCAGCCCGGACAGGCCTGGAGATGGGCCTTGAGCTTCGCCTCCCGCTTCGGTCCCAGCTCTCCATCCAGAAACCGGCTGATCCATTCCCGGGCGAGCGAACATTTCATCATCGGTCTCCCTATAAGGCCTTGTTCTCTTTGAGCCATTCCCGGATCCTCATCCGGGCCTTGAACAACTGGGACTTCGATGTCCCGGCCGAAATCCCGAGCATCCGGGCGATCTCCTCATGCTTGTAACCCTGGACGTCGTGGAGAAGGAACACGGAGCGAAGGCGTTCCGCAAGTCCCTTGAGGGCCTCTTCCAGCGCCTTGGCCAGGCTATCTTCATGGCCGTCATAGACCGCCTCCTCTTTTTTCCCTTCGACCTCGCTGAGGGAGAGCGTCTTTCCGTTCCGGCTCCGCCGGCTGCGCAGGAAAGAATAACAGGTATTGACCGCGATCCGGTACATCCAGGCCACGAAAGTGGCGTCTTTCTGGACATCTTTCATATGAGTGAAAATCTTGATGAAGATATCCTGGAGAAGGTCCTCCGCGGTGACCCGGTCGAAGGTATAACGGTAAGCCAGGTTGTAGAGCGGCCGCTTGTAACGGTCGTAGATCTCCTCCATGGCGCGCTCGTCGCCCTGCTGGCTGCGCAGGATCAGAGAGGAGAGGGTGGCCAGAGACCGGGGCGCCATTCCGTTATTTTCGTCCTTTTTATCAGCAGTCATGAGAGGAAATGAATTCGAAGGAAAGCCCTGGACAGTCCGACTGCCATTATCCCCCAATCGGGGGGACCTGGCAAGTGCAGGTGCCAGACTGAAGACGTTCATTCTTTCCTCATTCGGATAAGATGAATGAGCCGTGTAAAAGGTTGCCTCCCGGACCGCTCTTTTTAAGAAACGCCGTGGCCGGAGACGGCTAAAAGGGAGCCCAAGACGGCCTGGAGACGGGAGAGAGCGCCCTTCCCCTTTAGAGGTGAGGCGAGAGGTGAAAAAATACCCCCACAATTCATCCCCATGGGCGATTGTTCGAACACGCGCCGCCGGATAAAGTGAACGAGGCATTTCGACAGTCGTATATTCCGGAAGATTGTTCTGAGAGAGGCTCCCAAGCTATGAGGTCACCCGAAAAAGCTGAAGTCAAAAAAAATACAAGAAAGCGAAGGAAAAACACTCTCGCGCCCCCGGCGAGCCGTAAGCTTCGGGAAGGGGAAGACAAGTACCGGGCCCTTTTCGAAGGGATTCCCGTGGGGCTCTACAGGACGAGCCCGGACGGGAGGTTTCTCGATCTGAATCCCGCCATGGTCAGGATGCTCGGATATGAAAACAAGGAATCCGTCGTCGGCCGGTTCGTTGGTGATTTTAACCTCGATCCCAAGGACCAGAAAAGATCCTTTGCGGTCATGGCCCGAGATGGTGTCCTCGAAAATTTCGAATTCCAGTTGAAGAGGGCCGATGGTTCAGTGATCTGGGTCCGGGACAACGCCCGAAGAGTCAAAGACGCCCGTGGGCGGGTTCTCTACCATGAAGGAAGCCTGCTGGATATCACGAGGCACAGGGAAGAGGACGAAGAGCTGCAAAGACGGGCCGAGCAGGTCATCCGCCACCAAGCCGCGCTCCTGGAGCTGGGCAAATTGAATTTTTCGGAACTCGACGCCACGCTCCGAAAAATCACCGAGATCGCTTCTCATACACTCGGCGTGGACAGGGTGAGCATCTGGTTTTTCGATCCCGGACACAGTGAGATCCGCTGCCGGGACCTCTATACAAGCCCGGACGGCAGTCATGACCAGGGCATGGTCTTGGCCGCGGAGAATTATCCCGAATACTTCCGGGCTCTCGAAGGCTCCTGCATTATCGCCGCGGACTCCGCCCGGTCCAATCCGAAAACGCGTGAGTTCACCGATTCCTATTTGGCGCCGCTGAGGATTTTCTCGATGATGGATATCCCTATCCGGCGCCGGGGCGAAGTCGTCGGGATCGTGTGTTATGAGCACACGGGTCAGGAAAAAAGATGGACCCTGGAAGAGCAGCATTTCGCCATGAGCGTTGGAGAGAATATCACCCTGGCTTTGGAAGACTTTGAACGACGGCGGATGGAACGGGTCAACGAATCGATCTTCAAGATTTCCGAAGCGGCGAATTCGACCCGGAGCCTTCAGGATCTCTTCCATTCCATCCATCAAGTGATTTCCGGCCTGATGCCGGCCGGGAACTTCTACATCGCCCTCTACGATCCGGAACACAGCATCCTGAGCTTTCCTTACTGGGTGGACGAATACGATCCTCCCCCGGGTCCTCACCAGCTGGGGAGAGGGTTGACCGAGTATGTCCTCCGGACGGGGATTCCTCTCCTGGCCTCTCCGGAAGTGTTCGCGGAGCTCATCGAGCGCGGCGAGGTCGAGTCCATCGGCGCCCCATCCATCGACTGGCTGGGGGTGCCGCTCAATATCGACTCCCGGACGATCGGCGTTCTGGTCGTCCAGACCTACACCGAAGGCCTCCGCTACAGCGAAGAGGACAAGAATATCCTCAAGTTCGTCTGTGACCAGATCGCCATGGTCATTCATCGTAAAAAGAGCGAGGAGGAAGTCCAGGAGCGGGAACGTTTTCTAACCAGCATGTTCGAGAGCATCCAGGACGGCATCTCTATCCTGGACGAGGACTACACCATTCTCCGGGTGAATCGGGCCGTGGAGAAATGGTACGCCCATGCCTTGCCGCTCGCCGGGAAGAAATGCTACGAGGCCTACCAGCTCCGCGATACGCCCTGCGATAGATGCCCGACCCGGAAAGCGTTGGAAACATCGGAAGCGGCCACCGAGGTCATCCCCAAAGTCGGTCAGGGAGGCGCCGTCACCGGCTGGATCGACCTCTTCAGTTTCCCCTTGATCGACAACAGGACAGGCCAGATGAAGGGCGTCATCGAGTACATCCGGGATATCACCGAACGCAAGATGGCCGAGGACAGGCTCCAGGCGTCCCTGCAAGAGAAGGAGGTCCTCCTCCGGGAGGTCCATCACCGGGTGAAGAACAACATGCAGGTCATCTCTTCGCTCCTCAACCTCCAGTCCCGCCA
>JAFGRZ010000138.1 GCA_016934895.1 Candidatus Aminicenantota bacterium | reverse complement strand
GTCAATCGCGACTTGGATGAGGTTCACGAGCTCCCGGCTGGTCAGTTTGCTGACAGGCATCCCGAGAATGGTGGTGCTGGCCGTCATTTCTTCCCCCGTGCGGTCACACGGACCGTCCGCGATTCAATCATGGTCCTCTCCCCGGTAGACCTGGATGACCTCGTCGACTTTTTTCTCCCAATCGTATTCCGAGGCCTTTCCCCTTGCTTTGGAGCGGACGGGCGGGAGGGCCTCAAGGGGGCGGCCGAGGACTTCCCTGATCGTCCTGCCGCATTCTTGAGGCCGGGAGAAATCGGCTAGGAAACCGTTCTCTCCGTCCCTGATGATACTCCGGTACGTCGGAATGGTATTGGCCAAGCAGACAAGACCGGAAGCCATCGCCTCCAGGAGAGTGAAGCCGAAGCCTTCATAGCGGGAAGGCAGCAGGCAAAGATGGGCCCGGGCCAACTCACCCCGGAGCGCGTCCTCAGGGAGGAAACCAAGCCACGAGATCTTTTGGACGATTCCCGACTCTTGGGCCAGCGACTTGAGCTTGTCCTCGAAGGCCGGCTGTCCGCTGCCGACGATGCGGAGATCCCAGTCGATGCCCTTGATCGTGCCCAGGGCTCTGAGCATCAGATCAAGGCCCTTGTTGTGATCGATCCGCCCGAAATAGAGGAGCCGGCCCGGAACGGGATCGGGCCCGATCGAATGGAATTTCGCCAAGTCGATGCCGTTCTCGATGAGGAAGAGACGGGCAATTCCCCAGGGGCGGAAATAATCGTAATCCTGACGGCTGTCACAGATGACGGCGTTCAAGCCGCGCTTGAAAGTGGGCCGGTAATAAAGTCGGGTCAGCGCGGTCTTCAAGACTTTCAGCTCGTTCGTATGGAGAAGAAAGCCGTGCGTGGAAAGGCACGTCTTGTACCGGAAAAACGGTTTGAGGAAGAGCGTGGTTTCGTAAAACAGCCTGAGGTCATGGATATGTACGATGTCCGCCCAGCGAAAGAGGCGGAGCGGGAGGCCCAGAGGCACGGGTTTCTTGTAGTGGCCGAGGCCGGGGACCCGGAACACCTCGGTCCCTTCAATCCATTCGTGACCCGGGAATTTCCGGCGTTTGTCGAAGATATCGTAATTCAGGACAAGGACGCGGCTGTCCAGGCCCCGCTGGACCAGCCGCCGGGAGAGCTCGGCGATATATTTTTCGGTCCCTCCGACGCAGGGAATAAAATTACGGCTCAGGTGGAGGATTTTCATGGGACGGACTCGAGTCGGCGCTTGGTTTCAAGACTCGCTGGCTGTATCCCGCGATCAGGGCGGTGAAAACCCAAGGGAAACTCAGCCAGTACACGCAGATGAAGAAATTGCTGACCCACATGGCTACGAAACTGACCGAGAGGATCCGCAAGGCCTGGGCAATGAATTGATTATTCGATGAACGGATGGCGCGGCGGGCCAGGAGGAGGAGCTTGATCTGGATCCAGGCGAAGACGATGAGCCCGAGGACGCCGCTGCTGTGGAGGATATCCAGGGGGAAGTTCGCCAGCCCCACGGTTTCGTCATTGTCGAAAAGGGCCAGGTGTCCCTGCGTTCCGTGGCCGAGAAGCCAGGATGTAGGGACGTCGCGCAAGACCGCCTCCCAGAGCTGCAGACGGGTGACGCCCGTGCCGGTTTTGTAGTCGATAAGCCGGCCGAGTTTTTCTTTATAGGAGAGGAGGAGGTCCGTCTTGACCACAAAGATTCCCAGGGCGGCGACAAGAAGGACGGCCAGAAGGGGGATCGTGAACCGGAAGATCCTCCGCCATTCGAGATGCAGGTATTTCCGGAAAAGGCCGTAGAGAATCAAGCCGGCGAAAAAACTGAGCCAGGCGCTGCGGGTGAAGCTCAGCAGGGTTGAGAGGATCGCCGTCAGCGAGAATAAAATGAAGAAAAACGAATCGGCCGGAGAGAACTTGAGGCCGGAGAAAAGGAAGCCGACGAAGACCAAGCCGAGAGTGGCCGCGATGCTGCCGAAGATATTCGGCTCGTGCATGGTGGAGAAGATGCGGAAGGTCTGGACATCCCGCTCAAGGCCGGGCAGAAGCTGCCGGGCGAGGATGGAGTCCGCGCCGCCCAGGTGGGCGCCGCTGATGTAAAAAAAGAAAAAATCCAGGAGACCGAAGATCATCGGACTGAGCGAGATCAAGAAAAAGATCTTCAGCATCCCGATGGACCGCTCCTCGCCTTCCTGGTTGAGGATGGCGTTGACGGTGAGAAAGTAGAACAGCGAGTAAAGTGCCAGCAGAACGAACTTGCGAAGGGAGATCGCCGGTATCGGGGAAAGGGCGGCCGATGAGACGAAGTTCAGTAAGAGAAAAAGGAGGATCGGCCTGTCCAGGGGCGTTTTGAAATATTTCGTTTTGTGCCGGAAGTAGGAAAGGACGAAAAAGAGGAGGAAAAGGAGGACGGCGACCTGGTCGGGCCGGACGGTGATGTTTTCATAGACGTCCCACTGGAGGCCGTTCAAGAACGCGGTGAAGAGAAGAAAAATGAAGGACAGCCGGAGAGAAACCAGGGACAACAGGACGAATAAAAGAGCCAGCAGGGCGAAGAAAAAAGGCCCGGAGAGGTGGTAGAGAGCCACGGCGAGGATGAGCGAGCCGGAGAACAGCAATATCAGGGGGAGGTCGCGCCGGTTGAACAGGCGCACTTCGGGCGTCGGGCTGTCCACGAAATCAGCGCCGGCGTTCAACCTAGGAGATGCCTCGATACCATTTGTATTTTTTGGAGAAGCGGAGAAGCCCCTTATATATATCTTTCCTGGCAGAAATGCAAACCCGGAGGGTCAGGAATTTGAGCGCCTTGGAAGGATTTCGGAAGATGAGCCTCCGGCAGGGGTGGAGACGGCCGAGAATGTCCCCGGCGCCGGTGAAATCACGGGCCATGACCTTCAATTTACCCAGGTCGAGCAGGGCCCAGCACGAGGCGTACCGGGCGCATCGCCGGATGGGAAGACCCAGGCTTTGCCACTCGCTTCGGTGAGAAGCGAGAAAGAGCCGAGTGTATTCGATGTGCTGGGTCCAGAGTTCTGCCTGGTGATGAAAGGAAACCGACGTCGGATACCTCCGCCAGTAACCCAGGATTCTGGGAAGGAAGACGAAGGGCCCCTGAAAAGCCAGCTCCAGCCAGGTCGGATAGTCCGTCGCCAGGGAGGGGAAGGAGTCCGGCTTGAAACCGCCGACCCTCTCCAGAGACTTTTTTCTGATCATTACGGTCTGGCTGTGGAAAGGATTATCGCCGAGAAGGAGGGCCTGGAAGGCGCTGCCCCGCGGCTGATTTTCGCGGACGGATGCCGGCCAGGGATAGCGGGGGATTCTGACCGTTCCGCGGTCGCTGACAAGAGCCACCCGCCCGTGACACAGCACGGCGAAGGGGTGAGCGTCGAGGGCGGCGGACTGGATGGCGAGTTTGCCGCGCGGCCAATAATCGTCCCCCTCGAGGACAGCCACATACTTTCCCAGGGCCACGCCCAGGGCTTCGTTATAGATATCGGCGAGATGGTTCTTTCCCCAGTTGGATGGATGAGGGCAGAAGCGGATCCGGCCGTCCTTTTTCCCGTACTCCCGGACGATCGCCGGCGTCCGGTCGCTGGAAGCGTCGTCCACAATGATCATCTCCCAGTCCGGGAACGTCTGGGCCAGGACCGAGTCGATGCAGGCCGCGATGTAGTTCTCGTGATTGTAGGTAGGGGTGATGATCGAGATCAACGGCATGTCGGTCATAGTCTTTCTTTGATTCAGTCGATTGGGCGGGCGCCTGGACGATGACTATTTTTTCACGGCCAGAAGAAGATATTCCTCTCCGACGTTTCTCCAAAACGGCCGCAGCGCCTCCTCTATAAGATAGAACAACAGCCCGCCTCTTGGCAATGGCCGGGCGGGCTTCCGGCCGTCGAAGCGGCCCCATCGCCGGATCCCGAGGCTGGCCGTCCAGGTCCAGCGGATGAAGTGATAGCGGGTTTTTGAGGCTCCCAGGATAGACTCGAATCCGGCCTCTTCCGCGGCCGCACGCAGGGCTTTGGGGCTGAAAAGATGGGGATGGCGTGGAGGGTCCAGGTTCGCCCAGGACTTCTTGAAGAGCCTGTGCCCCAGGCCGGCGGGGTTCGGCGTTACAATGACCATGCGGCCTCCCGGCGCGAGCAGACGTCGGCATTTCCGGAGGACTCCCGATGGGTCCGGGACGTGTTCGATGACGTGGTTCATCACGATGGCCTGGAATGAGTCGTC